>NZ_JBFUFF010000006.1:0-207361 GCF_056403555.1 Rhizobium sp. P2_G2 | reverse complement strand
GCCTATCCAACCCGGCTAGGCAATGTGGCGCTCAATGGTCTCGATCTTGCCGTCCGGCCGGGCGAGCGCGTCGCAATCGTCGGCCAGTCGGGTGCAGGCAAGAGCACGATCTTCTCGCTCATCCTGCGCTACTACGATGCGCTTTCGGGCCGCGTGCTGGTCGATGGCGTCGACGTGCGGGACGCCGATCCGGCCGATATCCGCGGTCGCATCGCTATCGTGCCGCAGGACGTAACGATCTTTGCCGCCACCATCCACGACAACATCGCCTTCGGCGCGCCGGGCGCAACGCGTGCTCAGGTCGAGGCGGCGGCGCGGGCGGCGCATGCGGAAGAATTCATTCTTCGGCTGGAAAAAGGCTTTGACACCGAAGTCGGTGAGCGCGGCATCATGCTTTCCGGCGGCCAGCGGCAGCGGATCGCCATTGCCCGCGCCATTCTCAAGGACGCGCCGATCCTTTTGCTCGACGAGGCGACCTCGGCGCTCGATGCCGAAAGCGAGACCCTGGTGCAGACGGCGCTCGACGGGTTGATGGCCGGCCGCACGACGATCGTCATCGCGCACAGGCTTGCCACCGTGCTCAAGGCCGACCGTATCCTGGTCATGGATCAGGGCCAGGTGGTCGAGGAAGGCACGCATCAGAGTCTTGTCGCCAAGGGCGGCATCTATGCCCGCCTCGCCAGCCTGCAGTTCGGCGTCGACCGGCACAACGTGCTGCATATGGTGCGGTGAGGCTCTCGCACGCGCAGCTTATCGCGGGTCGAGCGTGCCGAACCAGGCGACGAGGGCAAGCACGATCACCCCGAGGACGATTTCCGCCAAGGTACCGCGCAGGATAGCCCCGACTGCATGGTCATGGTCGCGCGCCAGCCGGGGTACGAAGATATAGCGATTGACGATGGCGAGGATGGTCATCGCGGCTGCGAGCACGATCTTGGCCGATAGCAGCATTTGATAGGGAAACGACCAGTCGAGCGGCGGCTTGCCGACGATGAGATATGTATTGATCAGGCCCGTCACGATCACCAGCGCCACGGCGCCATGTCCCAGCGTCGAGAAGCGCATCAGCGCCAGCCGTGCTTCGGGTTCGGATAGTCTTCGAAGAATCATCAGAACCGGAACCAGCGCCCCCAGCCAGGCTCCGCCGGAGAGAAGATGCAGGATGTGATTGGCGCGATGCGCAATGCCGAGCCAGCCGTCATCCATCGCCGCATGGCCGCTGATCGACAGCGTTGCCAGAAGCAGGGCGGAGATGATAGCGATCGCGGCCTGTCGGCGGGCAGGCAGAATGACAAGCAGACCCAGCAGAAGCGGTGTGCCGGTCGCCTGGGCGATCCAAGCCCAGCCAATGCCGGTCTCGAGCATGACGTCGACCATGTCGGAGATTTCGAGCGAGTCCCAGCCATCGCCGATCATGGCGCTTTCCGCCGGCAGAAGCAGGGTGAGAGCGAGGATGGCAAGCATCACGGCGACGCGCTGTGCGGATGCCAGTCTTGCCGCGATCTGGCTGGCAAGTCGGCTGGGCACAGCCGCCGAAAGATAGGCGGCGGTGCCCCACAGGAAGATCACCGCTCCGTCGAAGACGAAGCGGCAGATCACCAAAACTGTTTCGGGAGCGATCACGGCTTGACGGTGAAGCTGTACTTGCCCTTGCTCTTGTGGCCATCGGCGGAGAGCGCGTGCCATTCGACCGTATAGATTCCGGGCGTAAGCGTGTCCGAGACGGGCACCATCAGCATCTGGTCATCATCCATCAGCATGGCCTCGCCGGTCTTGACGGCCTTCTGGTCCGGCCCGGTCACCGTGATGCCGGTGAATTTCGGGTTCAGTTCTTCGCTAAAGGTGAGATCGAGTTCGGTCGGAGCGGTCTTGACGACCGCCTTGTCGGCCGGGACGGAGGATTCCAGATGCGCATGCGCAAACGCCTGGCCGGCAATGGCGACGGTGGCGATGGCGACGGGGGTGAGGATCCTGGCAAAACGAGACATGGAAATACCTTTTGAGATGCGACGTCTGTCGCGCGGTGTTGAGGCTCGGCAGCCGGCAATGCGCCGGCGCGGATGGCAATCGGAAAAGACGGGGCTGCAACCGCGCAGAAAAGGCTGTGTTCCAGAGTTTTGGAAAGCGTCCCAACGGCGCGCAACGGCCTGGACAGCGGCGTGACTGAATTTCGCAGTGCCGCTCAGGCGAGGACGACAATGTCCGGTGGAGCGCGCGGCCCCAAGCTCGGCGGGTAGAGCGTCCGGGCGAGCTGAAAGTCCTTTTCAATGACCAGGCGAACGGCAGAAAAATCGAAGGACTGGCCGCTCAAATCGGGCGGCGTCGGCATGAGCGCGCTGGCCGAAAGCCGGCAAGCATCGCAGCCATGATCATGAACAGCGCTTTTGCTGTCCTTGGCAGGTTGCGAACCGTCATCGTTGAGGCAGAAGAACGGCAGCGTGCCGTCCGGCAGGCTGTAGGCGGCGAATTGCAGCGCCAGCGGGTTGGCGACGACCGGCTGGTGCGCGAAACCGATCATCAGCAGCGCCAATGCTGCGATGAGGCGTAGAGCCAGCGCCAGCCTGTAAGTCCTTCTTGCCATGAGGCCGTCCCGTTTGCCGAGGCCTATCACCGCCCAAGTCGGGCTGTCAATCTGATGCGATTGCCGCAGCCGTCGACGGACCATGGCGTCCAACAGCGAATGCTCACATAAATATGACTGGCATTTTGGCGCCGATCGGCGCCTGATTGCGGCGGGATCCGTCCCGCTATCGAATCATGAGGAGAATACCGATGATAAGGACAGTGCTTGCTGCAGGCCTGCTCGCGGCTCTCGCCATGCCGGCATTCGCCGAAGACGCGGTCGTCAAGACCGAAAAATCCGCCAACCCGCCGAAAATCGACCAGACGACCACGTCGTCGTCGACGGATGTCAACCAGAAAAAGATGTTGGCGCCCACAGCGACCGAGGGCGACATGTATGGCGGTTGCATGCACCACCACGACAGCGCCCTCAATATGATGTGACGGCTTTCGCCGTCGGCAGCATCTTACTGCTTCGGCACCGGCCGATTGGCGACGTCGAGCAGAGCCTTATGGATGTGCTCGTTGCCAGCGCAGAACGTGCCGCTGCCGAACATGTCCGAGCCGCCGGAGWGATCGCTGGAAAAACCGCCGGCTTCGCGGATCAGGATGATGCCGGCCGCGATGTCCCATGGCTGCAGGCCTTCTTCCCAAAAACCGTCCTGCCGGCCGGCCGCGACATAGGCGAGGTCGAGCGAGGCGGAGCCGAAGCTTCTGATGGCGGCGACTTCGCCCATCACATGGCGGAGCTGGACCAGGAAGCGGCCATGCATCGAACGGCCGAGATGCGGGATGCCGCAGCCGATCACCGCGTCCGACAGGTTCTTGCGCGCCGAGACGCGCAGGCGCCGGTCGTTGACGAAGGCGCCGCCGCCCTTTTCGGCGGTGAAGAGTTCATCGGTGGCCGGATTGTAGACGACGCCGGCGACGATTTCGCCGCTGCGCTCGAGGCCGATCGACGTGGCGAATTGCGGAATGCCGTGCAGGAAATTGGTCGTGCCGTCGAGCGGATCGACGATCCAGCGATGCGCGCCGTCGGTGCCCTTGATCTCTTCGCTCTCCTCGCCGGCAAAGCCGTAGGTCGGACGAGCCTTGAGCAGTTCTTCCTGGACGATCTTCTCCGCCTTGCGGTCGGCCTGGCTGACATAATCGCCGGGTCCCTTGAGCGACACCTGCAGGTTCTGCACTTCGCCAAAATCGCGTGCCAGCGACTTGCCGGCCTTGAGTGCCGCCTGGACCATGACATTCAAAAGCGCTGAACGGGCCATGATGGAATTCCTTCAAAATCGAAGCGGCCCCGAACGGGGCCGCATGGGATATTACACCGGATGAAATCGACGGCGTGACGTTTGAGCGCTTCAAGACCACAAAAGCCGGTGATTTTCAAGCGGCTTCGTTATCCCGAAACCGGGAACCACCTTTGCGCGACGAGCATTTTGTTTCGTACATATCGTTATCCCAAAAACCGGAAGCCACTTTTGGGCGATATGCGTCATTGCTTTCGGAAGGCGTCGGCGCGCTTGATCGCTTCCTGCTGCTGGTCATCTTCGATGCCGAGATAAAAATCCTCAAGGCCGAGATCCGAGAGCCCGGCGCGACGCGACAGCACATACCATTTGGCCGCCTCGATCGGGTCCGGCCGGGTGCCGATGGCATTGATGTAGAGATAGGCGAGCTTGTTCATCGCCACGATATTGCCATTGTCGGCGGCGCGCTTCATCCAGACAAAGCCGGTATCGTAGTCGCGATCGCCAGCGATGCCGTTGATGTTCCAGACGCCCATGTCGTACATGGCGGTGTCGAAGCGCTGGTCGGCGGCCTGTTCGAGCCAGTAGCGGGCCAAATCCTGCTTTTCCTTCGGCACCGGCAGGCTGACATAGAGTTGCGACAGCGCATATTGCGCATCCGGAATGCCCTGCGTCGCGGATTTCTCGTAATAGGGCAGGGCATCCATCAGGCCCTTTTCGCCCGGTGTTCGAGCGACTTTGAGCTGGGCCAGGTTGAACTGGGCTTCGGCATTGCCGCCATCCGCCGCCTTCTGCATCATCTCGTCGGCGAGCTTGCGGTCGCGCTTGATCAACCGGCCTTCCATCAGCATCAATGCATATTTGAATTGGGCATTGGGGTCGCCGGCGCGTGCGGCCTGCTCGTACCAGAACAGCGCATCGGATTCGTTGCGCCGCACGCCGAGACCGCCGTCCAACAATTCCGCCACGAGCGTCTGCGATGCCGCGTCGCCACGCTGCGCCTTCGGCAGCGCGAGGTTCATGGCGGTCAGATAGAGCCCGCGCTGAAAGGCGCCAAAGGCATCGTCGACCTTGCCGGAATAAGTCTTCTCCTTCGGCAGGTCCGGAAGATTGGCGCCCATACGATCGAGCACATTGAGGCCTTGCGAGGGCTTTTCGACGTCGTCGATGCTCGGTAGCGTCAGGACGTCCGACTGCTGTGCCGCCGGATCGGGCAGCAGCCGATCGCTCTTGCCGATCTCGTCACTCTCCTGCTTGAGCTTGTCGACATTGACCGGCTTGACCGGCGTCACCTTGACCAGGTTCGAATCGGCGCGCGCGCCAAAAGGCACGAGCGCGGCCAGGAAAACCGCCCAAATTACCCGCTGTCTCATCATCCGCTGCCCTGCCATGATCCGGCTTTAAACCCCAAAGCGTGGCGCTTTTTGGTCAAGCAGCGCATTCGCCTCCTGAATAATGGTAGCGGCGCGTTCCGGCTCGGCGAAGACTGCCAGACGAAGGGCGGCGAACTCCGCCCCCATTTCGGCGACCGCCAGCACTGAGGCCGGATCGGTGCCGCCCATGACGATGCAGGGGATTTCGACCATCGACGCCCACCATTCGGCAAGTGCCAGATTCTTGGGATGTGCCTCGGGCTTGATGTCGCCGTCGAGCTTGCCGAAGAAGATGTAGTCGGGCTGCAATTCGCCGATCTCGAGTGCGCGGTGGCGTTCCTGGGCGTTGCCGCCGCCGACGATCAGTTTCGGCGTGAATTTTTCGATCGCCTCGGCCAGCGGCTCGACGCCGCCGGCGATGTGCAGGCCGTCGGCCTTGGCCCGGCCGGCCACCCGGCTGTCGCCGGCGATCAGTGCTGCAGCACCTGCCTTCTGGATCACCGGCACCAGCGATTCGGCGATCTTCTGGAAGATGCTGTCATCAAAGCCATATTGCGGCACGATCACCGAGGCGACGTCGCCGCCCTTGAGCGCGTCGCCCATGACGCGTGCCGCCTCGGCGGGGTCGGCGATCTCCGGTGCGACAAGAACCAGGCGGCAGCGGTTTTCAACTGTTGACATGGATGATGTGTCTCGATTCCCTGCTTTGCAGATCAGGCGTTCGGCTGTAGTCCTTCACTGACCCAGCCGTGTTTCTCCATGCCTTAACTCCCCGAAAGCAAACGATCAACATGCACATCGACGCGAGCTTCTATTTCATCGCCATACCGGCGGTCGTTCTCGTCGGCTTGAGCAAGGGTGGCATGGGCGATGCGCTGGGTCTGCTCGGCGTGCCGATGCTCTCCTTTGTCGTGCCGCCGGATCAGGCGGCGGCGATCCTGCTGCCGATCCTGATCGTCATGGACGCTGCCGCCCTCTGGACCTGGCGGAACAACAACAATGGCGAACTGCTGAAGATCATGCTGCCGGGCGCACTGGCGGGCATTGCCTTCGGCTGGCTCACCTGGGCCTTGGTGCCGCATTACGCCATGGAAATCATCATCGGTGTCGTGGCGCTGAGTTTTACCGCACGCTTCTACTATAACCGCTATTTCGCCCGCGCGGTCGAGGCGCCGCCGCGGCCGCATACGATCGCGCGCGCCGGCTTCTGGAGCACGCTGTCGGGTTATGGCAGCTTCGTCGCCCATGCCGGCGGTGCGCCGTTCCAGGTCTATGGTCTGCCGTTGAGATTGCCGCCGCGCGACTATACCGGCGCTGCGGTCCGGTTCTTCGCGATCCTCAACGCCATCAAGCTCATTCCCTATTATGCGCTCGGTACGCTCGACATCAGCAATCTGAAGATTTCAGCGACGCTTTTTCCGTTAGCGCCGCTGGCGACGATTGCCGGCGCCTATATGGTGCGGCGCATGCGGCCGGATTTCTTCTATCCGTTCATGTACCTGATGTGCGCATTGGCGGGGGCGAAATTGTTCTACGATGGCACGGCGGCGCTGGCGAAGGCGCTGATGTGACTAAGCGGGGAATCGTTGGCTTGCCAACGATTCCCCGCTTAGTCCTTTGTTTTGTAGCAGGTTCTTGCCGAAAAACCGCGGGACACTTTCCGGACCGGCTTGGTTTTCATGCGCTGCGAAATTTTTTAAGTGCAACGCACAAAAAGTCTTGTCCTTGAAAAAACTCTGGCTTAGCTTCGTCGCCGATGAGCGATCCATTCACGGCCATTTCGGATTCAAACCGACGCTTCCTGCTCGAAGAGCTGAGACGGGCGCCGCGCACAGTCAATGAACTGGCGTCGCTTCTGCCCGTCAGCCGTCCGGCCGTGTCGCAGCACCTGAAGGCGCTGCTCGATTGCCAGATGGTCAAAGTCGAAACCCAAGGCACACGGCGAATCTATGCGATCAACCCGCAGGGTTTTCAAAAGCTAGGTTTTTGGTTGGATCAGTTCTGGGCTTGAGGGCTTGGCCCTCGTTTCCTCCCCGGATTTATCCCTGTTTGCGGCGTCGGCCGCCAGATTCGACTTCCTGTGAAATCTTTACTCGTTCAGCGTCAGGAAGCCCATCCGGCGGCCTTGCGCGGGTATTCAACTAGTGGCGCGTGTTCAAACGCAGGCGTTCGATTTCATCCTTGATTTTCAGCTTTTGTCTCTTTATTTCCGCGATCTGCGTGTCGCCGGTTGAGGGATGCAGCATTGCGGTGTGAAGTTCTGCTTCAAGATCGCCATGTTTCTTTTCAAGCGTCTCGATATGAGCCTCAAGTGACATAGGCTGGTTCCTTCCCGTTCTTGCCCACATCCGGCCATCCATCCCGCCGGATGTTTCAGGCTGCAACAGTGCCAATGTGACACGTAAATGACGATTTGTCGAAGGTGATTTCTCCCTAAAGGAAAACTTCCCGTTACCGACAGAATTGTGATAGGGACAAAACGATGCAGATACCGGGAATGTCGCCATGTCCCGGGCTGAAGGAGAGTGGGGAAGGGACTTTATGGCCGACCAGGAGCAGGCTGAACTGAGGCTGAATGCGGCGAGACTGCGGCAGGAGCACGAGGACTATGACGTCGCGATCAACGCCATGATCGCAACCGGCTGCGACGCCTTGAGGGTTCAGCGGATGAAGAAGAAGAAGCTCTCAGTGAAGGACAAGCTGGCGCAAATCGAAGACCAGATCATCCCCGACATCATCGCCTGAACGAAAGGCCGCAATGCCGATTTCCAAGCCCACCGTCGCCATCATCATGGGAAGCCAGTCGGACTGGGAGACCATGAAAAATGCCGCAGACACGCTGGACGCCCTTGAAATTCCTTATGAAGCGCGGATCATTTCGGCACACCGTACGCCCGACCGGCTGGTGAATTTTGCCAAGTCGGCGCGTGATGAAGGTTTTAAGGTGATCATTGCCGGCGCAGGTGGTGCCGCGCATCTGCCGGGCATGACGGCGGCGATGACGCCGCTGCCGGTGTTCGGCGTGCCGGTGCAATCCAAGGCGCTTTCGGGACAGGATAGCCTGCTATCGATCGTCCAGATGCCGGCCGGCGTGCCCGTGGGTACGCTGGCGATCGGCCGTTCCGGCGCCGTCAATGCGGCCCTTCTTGCCGCCGCCGTGCTTGCGCTTTACGACGACGACCTGGCCGAGCGTCTTGACACCTGGCGCGAGGAACAGACCGCCTCGGTGGCTGAACATCCTGTGGATAAGTAGATGAAAACCCGCACCATCGGCATTATCGGCGGCGGTCAGCTGGGCCGCATGCTCGCCATGGCCGCCAGCCGGCTGAACTTTCACACCGTCATTCTCGAGCCGCAGGCGGACTGCCCGGCGGCGCAGCTCGCCGATGCGCAGATCGTCGCCGCCTATGACGATCGGGCTGCCTTGGCCGAACTTGCGCAGCGTTGCGACGTCGTGACCTACGAGTTCGAGAACGTGCCGGTGGAAGCCGCCCGCCATCTCGAAAAGCTGGTGCCCGTCTATCCGCCGCCGCAGGCATTGGAAGTGGCGCAGGACCGGCTGACCGAAAAACAATATCTCAATGCCTGCGGCATCGTCACGGCCGGTTTTCGCGCTGTCGACAGCCAGGAGGACCTGGAGAACGCACTGGCCGAATTCGGCGGTGTGGGCGTGCTGAAAACCCGCCGGCTCGGCTATGATGGCAAGGGCCAGATGGTTTTTCGTGCCGGCGATGCGTCCGAGGGCGCTTTTGCCAGGCTCGGCGGCGTGCCGCTGATCCTCGAAAGTTTCGTGCCGTTCACGCGCGAGATTTCAGTGATCGCGGCGCGCGGGCTCGATGGACGCCTCGAATGCTATGATCCGGCAGAAAACGTGCACCGCAGCGGCATTCTCTTCACCTCGACCCTGCCGGCCGCGATCAGTCCGGCCGTTGCGGGGCAGGCGCGCGACGCTGCACTCAGGCTGCTCTCGGCACTCGACTATGTCGGCGTGCTGGGCATCGAATTCTTCGTCACCGAAAACGAGACGCTGATCGCCAATGAGATCGCGCCGCGCGTGCACAATTCCGGCCATTGGACCGAGGCTGCCTGCGTCATCTCGCAGTTCGAGCAGCATATCCGCGCCGTCGGCAACCTGCCGCTCGGCCATCCGGCGCGGCATAGCGATTGCGTCATGCAGAACTTGATCGGTGATGAGATCGAGGACGTGGCTTTGCTGGCGCAGGAGAGGGAGGTGCTCATCCATCTTTACGGCAAGGCGGAGGCGCGGCCGGGGCGGAAGATGGGGCATTTTACGCGACTGACGGGGCGACGGTCGTAAAGCACGGCCCACCGCGGACACGGAGGTTCCTAACAAACCCCGCCATCCCCTTCCCCCACCCCGCCACATAAGCTAAAGCGGCGGGCATGACAGATTTCGCCATTCTTCTCGGCGGCCGCCTGATGCGGACGGACCGCCTCGACAGACAGCTTCGCGATGCCCGTTTCATCGCCGCCGATGGCGGGATGGCGCATGCCGAGGTGCTGGGCGTCGAGCCGGATTTGTGGGTTGGCGATTTCGATTCCACGCCACCCGAGTTGATCGAGCGCCACCCTCACGTCAAGCGTGAATCCTATCCTGCTGAAAAAGCGCTGACGGATGGCGAACTGGCCGTGGCGGCGGCACTCGATGCCGGCGCGGACCGGCTGATCCTGGTTGGCGCGCTCGGCGGCACGCGGTCGGACCACGGGCTCGCCCATCTCGTACATGCGCTTTCGCTCGCCGAGCAGGGCCGCGATGTGTTGCTGACCTCGGGTGATGAGGAGGCTTATCCTGTCATCGCCGGCTGCTTCAGTTTCGACCTGCCCGCCGGCAGCCTGTTTTCGATCATCGGCTTTTCCGATCTCACCGATCTGACGATCGGCAACGCGCGCTATCCGCTCGACGATTTCGCCTTGCCGTTCGGCTCGAGCCGTACCGTTTCCAATGTTGCCGAGGGTGCGATTTCGCTCAGCCTCGGCGCCGGCCGCGCCATGCTGCTCGCGCGGCCCTATGATTTTACCGGAGTATAAGTTTGGCCCCCCCGATCCTCAAACTCACCGATATCCATCTGAGCTTCGGCGGCGCGCCGCTGCTCAACGGCGTCGACATGCAGGTCGAGCCGGGTGAGCGCATCTGCTTGGTCGGCCGCAACGGCTCCGGCAAGTCGACACTATTGAAGATCGCCGCCGGCCTGGCGGAATCGCAGAGCGGCGAGGTATTTCGCCATCCGGCCTCGACCGTGCGCTATCTCAACCAGGCGCCCGATTTCGATGGTTATGCCACTGTCGAAGCCTATGCCGCCGCCGGCCTCGGGCCTTCCGACGACCCTTATCGCGTCACTTATCTGCTCGAACATCTCGGCCTCGCGGGCGATCGCGACCCCGAAAGTCTTTCGGGTGGCGAAGCGCGGCGGGCGGCACTGGCGCGGGTCATGGCGCCGGAACCGGATATATTGCTGCTCGACGAGCCCACCAACCATCTCGACCTGCCGACGATCGAATGGCTGGAAGGCGAGCTGACGCGGACGAAGAGTGCTCTGATCCTGATCTCGCACGACCGGCGCTTCCTCGAAAAGGTGTCGACCGCCACCGTCTGGCTCGATCGTGGCTTTGCCCGCCGGCTCGACCAGGGTTTTGGTTCTTTCGAGGCCTGGCGCGACCGCGTGCTGGACGAAGAAGAACTCGAACAGCACAAGCTCGGCAAGGCGATCGAGCGCGAGGAGCATTGGCTGCGCTATGGCGTCACCGCACGGCGCAAGCGCAATATGCGCCGGCTCGGCGAATTGCAGGACATGCGCCAACAGCATCGCTCGCACAAGGGCGCGCTCGGCCGCGTCGAGGCTGGTGTCGCCGAGGCGCGCGAATCCGGCAAGCTGGTCATCGAGGCGGAAAAGATCACCAAGGCCTATGGCGAGCGGACGATCGTCGCGCCGTTTTCGATCCGCGTGCATCGCGGCGATCGCATTGGCTTTGTCGGGCCGAACGGCGCCGGCAAGACGACGCTGCTCAAGGTGCTGACCGGGCAGTTGGAACCCGATTCCGGCACGATCAAGCTCGGCACCAATCTCGAAATCGCCATGCTCGACCAGCGGCGCGAAGGTCTCGACCTCGACGACACGCTGGCGCACTATCTCACCGACGGACGCGGCGAAAACCTGCTGGTCAACGGCGTGCAGCGGCATGTCACCGGTTATATGAAGGAATTCCTGTTCCAGCCGGAGCAGGCCCGTACGCCGATCCGCGATCTCTCGGGCGGCGAGCGCGCCCGGCTGATGCTGGCGCGCATCCTGGCGAAACCGTCCAACCTGCTGATCCTCGACGAGCCGACCAACGATCTCGACATCGAGACGCTGGACCTGCTGCAGGAAGTGGTTGCGGGCTATCAGGGCACGGTGATCCTCGTCAGCCATGACCGCGATTTCCTCGACCGTACCGTGACCTCGACCATTGCGCCGGCCAATCCGGAATTCCCCGACGGCCGCTGGATCGAATATGCCGGCGGCTATAGCGACATGCTGGCACAGCGGCGCGGCCAGCAGGAAGAGCAGCGGCGGGCGGACAAGGAAAAGCCGGCTGCCCGAGCGGAGGCTGCCGCGGCCGAACCGTCGAAGGTGCAGAAGAGCAAGCTCTCGTTCAAGCAGAAATTCGCCATCGACAACCTGCCGAAGCAGATGGGCGCCAAGGAGGCGGAGATTGCCGGCTTCGAGAAGAGGATGGCCGATCCGCAATTCTTCAGCCGCGATCCGGATGGGTTTTCGAAGACGGCCAAGGCTCTCGAAAAAGCTCGTGAGGAATTGGGCCGCATGGAAGAGGAATGGCTGGAGCTTGAAATGCTGCGGGAGGAGCTGGAGAGCTGAGGCCTTGGCAAGTGTCTTGCCCGCCGCCTGCAGATGAATAAAAAAAGCCCGGTCCTTGTGGGGACCGGGCAAGTACGGGGAGGAAGTCAGAACCTGACCGCCGGGGCAGGGGAGGRTGGGCGGCCAGGGGTAGTCAAGARTAGTCAGKGCATTCCGGGCAGTGATCAGTYGCAGACGCGGACGCGCTTGACGTAGACATTGCCGTAATCGTCGTATTCGCGGACCTTCTTSACGAAGCAGGTGTCGTCGTCGTTGTAGTAAGCCGGGCGGATGACGATGCGCGGGCCACCCCAGAAGCCATGGTGCCAACCATGGTGCCAGCCGTGGTTATGCCACACAAAGCCGCCGGCCTGGGCGCCAGAGGTGAGAGCGACGGTGCCGACGAGGGCGGCGACAGCGCCGAGAACGAGCTTCTTCATAATATTCTCCTTGGGGATCGTTTGGTTTGGTTTCGTTTCGCTTGGGGTCTGGAGGTCGTCTCCAGCGTTGAAACCTTTTTCGCACATCCCCTGCTGCGCCGCTGTTTCCGGGGGAACATCGGATGAAAGACGTGATATTTCCGATATTGTCGCCAGAAATCCCATCCGACTGGGCCGGGTGGGATTTCGCTCGAGGGTGAGACAAACTGAGGCCAGCAGGATCGATCGGCCGGTGCCGGACATCGCGTCTCCGTCGTTCAACAGCCTGCAAAGCTGGCCCTCTACCGCAGAGTCAGGACCTCAACGAGCGTGTCGAGCTCCCGGAACCTCGGACGATGGATGGACCTGATGATCCAGTAGCTCTCGTCCATGTGCAGGCTTTCCTGCCCGAGGCGAACCAACCGCCCGGCATCTATCGCCGCCGAGCAAAGCGGAAGGGAAGAGAGAAGCACGCCTGCACCGGCCTCAGCCGCCCTCAGCGCCTGCACGAATGTGTCGAACCGCAGCATGGGGACGGGGGGAGGAAGCTCGCCCTGGGCCGTGGTCCAGTCGCTCCAGCCGTGCCTTGGTCCGGAGAGAGCGATGCGCGGCAAGCTCCGCCAGTCGCCGTTCGCCTGTTCGAGCAGGTGCGGCGCGGCGACGGGTGCGAGTTCCTCCGCGTAGAGGCGCACGCCCTTCATGTCCGGCCAGGTGCCGTTGCCGAAACGGATTTCGAGATCGGCTTCACTGCGGGAATAGTCCGGCAAGCGCTGGATCGTTTCGAAGGAGAGCTGCAGATGCGGCAGCGCCTTGACGATATCCGGCAGGCGCGGGGCGATCCACAATTCGATGATCGAGCCGGAGGCGGCGATCGAGACCTTGCGGCGCGGCGCGGCAAACAGATTGGACGTCGAATGGGCAAGCTGGCTGAGTGCGGCCTGGACATGCGGCTGCCACGCTTCGCCCTGCGTCGACAGCGACACGCCACGCGCCTGGCGGTCGAACAGATGGGCGCCGATGCGCAGTTCGAGATTGCGGATTCTTTGGCTCACGGCGGCCTGGGTCAGCCCGAGTTCCTCGGCCGCAGCGGTGAAGCTGCCGAGCCGAGCGGCCGCCTCGAACACCCGTATCCATTCAAGCGGCGGCAGATTTTCCGGTTTGTCAGTCATAACAAAAACGGCGTCTTGTTCCTCATATTCATTGATTGCGGTTATGCYTGACTTCGGGTGAATTGTCGATGAAATCGCTCTTGGAGGAATCCGATGCTGACCAATGTTGACATCCTCGATCACGGAAGGGCCGTGGCCATCACGCTTGAGAACGGTAAGCGTCACCGCTTTCATTCGATCTGGCTGCGCGACAATGCCTGGGATGAACGGACCCGCTCCCCGGGAAACGGCCAAAGGTTGATCACGCTGGGGGACATTCCGACCAACACGGTGGTTTCCAAGGCGGAAATCGAAGGCGAAACTCTGCACCTGACCTTCCAGCCGGAAAACCGCAGCATTTCCTTCGATCCGGCCTGGCTGGTGAGCAAGGCCTATGACAATCAACCGACGCACCGGCCGGGATGGACCGCGCCCGAACTCGAGACTTGGGATGCGTCACTTGGCGCAAACATGCCGCTTGCGGATTTCGCTGACGTTTCAGCCGACCGCAACGCCCTGGCGCAATGGCTGGCGGGCATTCGACGCTATGGTTTCGGCAAGCTCGACGGCGGGCCGGCGAAGCCGGAAGCGCTGCTCGACGTCGCCGCCCTGTTCGGCTATGTGCGCGAGACCAATTACGGCAGGTATTTCGAGGTCCGCACCGAGGTCAATCCGACCAATCTTGCCTATACCGGCCTGGGCCTCCAGGCACATACCGACAATCCCTACCGCGATCCCGTACCGACACTGCAAATTCTCTACTGCCTGGAGAATTCCGCCGAGGGTGGCGAAAACATGGTGGTCGACGGCTTCCGCGCGGCAGAGCGCCTGCGCGAGGAGAATCCGCGCGGCTTCGACCTGCTGACCAGATATTGTGCCCGCTACGAATATGCTGGCAGTTCCGGCGTCTGTCTCCGTTCTCGCCGGCCGATGCTCGAACTGGCGCCGGACGGGGAACTGATCGGCATCCGCTTCAACAACCGCTCCACCGCTGCCATCACCGATGTGCCGTTCGAAGACATGGCGGATTATTATGCTGCCTATCGCCGTCTGGGCGAAATCATCGGCGATCCCGCGATGGAAGTGTCCTTCAAGCTCTCGCCGGGCGAAAGCTTCATCGTCGACAATACCCGCGTGTTGCACGCTCGAAAGGGCTATTCCGGTGCCGGCTCCCGCTGGTTGCAGGGCTGTTACGCCGACAAGGACGGCCTGCTTTCGACATTGGCTGCGATCGAAGCCGAGGCCGACGGGATGCAAGTGAAGGCGGCGGCGGAATGAGCGCGACCCTCAGAGCCGATCTCTCGCCGAACACCATCGTGGCATTTCTCGCCGACATTTTCGAACGCCGCGGCGGCGAGGAATATCTGGGAGAACCGGTGACGATGGCCGAGCACATGCTGCAAGGCGCCCATCTCGCCGAGCAGCAGGGCGAGAGCGAGGAGATCATCGTGGCGACGCTGCTCCATGACATCGGCCATTTCACCAGCGAGTTCGGAACCTTCTCGATGGAGGATACGCACGACAAGCATCACGAGGAAGCGGGTGCGGATATCCTCGAACAGTTCTTCCCGAGCATCGTCACCGATTGTGTGCGCCACCACGTTGCTGCCAAGCGCTATATCTGCGCCACCGATCCCGCATATTTCGGTCAATTGTCGGTCGCGTCGATCCATTCGTTGAAGCTGCAGGGCGGACCGATGAATGCCGACGAGGTCGCGGCGTTCGAAACGCATCCCAATGTCCGCGACATCGTCAAGGTGCGGTATCTCGATGATGCCGGCAAGGTGGCCGGAATGGTGACGCCGGGATTTTCGCACTATGCGCCGATGGTCCAGCGGGTCGTCGATGCGAATTTGCGCTCGACGCGCTGAGATACGATCAGGGTTCACGCAGCCGCAGGCAGCGTCGAGATCAAAGCATGTCGCATGGGTCATGAATCCTGCGATATGCTTTGTTTTTGCGCGTCTTTTCGCGAATCTGCTGCACTCTTTTGCCAGCGCCGGGATTCTCTGTGCAATGCCCCGGATGGATGCCGCCATCTTGAAAATCATGCGTGCAGGCGCAAGGATCAAGCCCATTCACAGGCCTGTGGTTCTCAACCGTTTTTCTATTTTTGAAGGAATGCAGCCCTGCACGTTTAGAGCTGGCGGCGGACCGCCTGGATAGTGTCGTTTCAATTGCGGCGACATTGGCGATCAAAGGGTGAATGCCTGTGCGAAAAGAGGCAGAGCAGCATTCGGCAGTGATCAGCGGCATAGCGTAAATTGCCACTCCTGCGCTGTCACACTGGGAACTGCGCCTTTTGATTGTTTGGAAGATGCTGGGTTTACAAACGGCGACACGATGCTGCGCCACTTTTGATCAACTCGGATATCTACAAGAAGGCTCCTATGACGACCCAGCACATCAAGACGAATTCCATCGGCTCCGGCCAGCAGATAGATCTCTCAACCACCGACGACCTGCTCATCGACGCCGGCGTTACCGTAAAGCGGACGGATGTGGCGACCGGATTTCTTTCCGGCCTTGCTTCTGTCGCGATCGGGACGGGTTCCGGCCACGACGTCACCGTCAACGGCTCGCTGATCGGTGCAAATTCCGCGCTCTGGCTCGGCGGCGATATCAACAGCGATGCGAGCGAGACGGTCACGGTCGGCGCCGACGGCAAGATCAGCGCCCTGAACAACAACGCCATCAACCTGCTCGCCTTTGACAGCAGCATCGACAATGCCGGCAAGATCGTCGGCAAATACGACGCCATCCTGATGGAAGGCAATTCGGGTGGCTCCTCCGACATCCACAATGCCGGCCTGATCAAGGGCTCTCAAGGTGCCGGCATCGTCCGGGAGGGCTCGGAGGATCTGACGATCGTCAATACCGGAACGATCCAAGGTGGAACCGCTGCCTTCGATGCGCATGGCGGAACCGGCGTCGACACTTTCTCGAACAAGGGTGCGGTGATCGGCGACGTTCAGCTCGGTGGCGGCAACGACGTGTTCAACACCAAGAACGGCACGGTCGATGGTACGGTTTACGGCCAGGACGGCGACGATAAGCTGACCGGCGGCGACGGCACCAACAACCTGGTGGGCGGCGCTGGTGCGGATACGCTGAAGGGCGGCGGCGGTGCCGATCACTTCATCTTCAACACCACCCAGGAAAGCCATACCTGGGTAAGCCTTGACATAGATTGGTCCCAAGGGTTTCCGCAATTGGTTCCGACATTCTATCAGGGCGACACGATCGTCGACTTCAACCACAACCAGCACGACAAGATCGATCTCACCGGCATCGACGCCAAGACTTCGACCATGACCAATGATGCGTTCAATTTCATCGGCAACGGAGCCTTTTCCGGTACCGCCGGCGAACTGCGCTACGAGCTCGTGGACGGCAACACTGTAGTCTCCGCCGATACGAACGGCGATGGCAATGCCGATTTCGACGTGACGCTCAATGGCGCCCATATCATGCATGGATCCGACTTCAACCTCTGAACCCGGTCATTGACGATGCGCCCGGATGCAGGTCATTCGGGCGCACTCGCCCGCAAGAAGCGCACACTTCGTTCAATTAAAAAGTGGAATGACTATTCTATACTACTTTTCGTCTGTATATGAAAAACCTTCAGTAATGTAAATTAACACTCAGCCGGTTTCTTTTCTGCTTAGCACTTGCAAATTCAAAGCAAATCAGTTGAGTTATCACTATGCGGCGGGCGTGGGCGTAAGAACAAAGAAATACATTCCATTTCATATTGATCGGCAAGTCATCTCTGGTGGCGGGCCGGTTTTTGTTGCGCCGGGGATAGCCCGACTCGATCCGAAACTCGGTCTGGACAGGACAGAACCTCGAACTCACGATTTTCCCGAAAACCACTTGGCGAAACGGTGCTGGTTTTGTATGGATGGCTCAATGGTCCCGTAGCTCAGCAGGATAGAGCACCAGATTCCTAATCTGGGGGTCGCGCGTTCGAATCGCGCCGGGATCACCATAAAATTCAATGACTTACACTATTATGTTGCCCCGTATGTGTTGCAGCGAGTTTCCGAGATTTCCAGCCATTTCAATTGATACGCGGCGAATCCATGCGACATGAAATGCAACGTGGACTGAGCCATGCGCGCGATCGGTTCGGTAGCGAGACGAACGTTGTCGGATGTGAGGGCAAAAAGGCGTTATGAGCGAGAACGCTTTTCAAACAGCAAGACAGCGACGGCCAGGAAATATTCCAAACGAGAATGTTTTCTGGCAGCAAACGACAACTTGTCGATTTGATCGGCTGCGCTAATATCCGCGCGAACGAGGATTGAGAAGCGCAATGAACGATTTCTATGTGGGGCAGCAAGTCGTTTGCATCGACGACAAATTCAAGAATGTCTCGATCGACCAGGTCATCCGCAAAGGCCAGATCTACACCATTCGGTGGATCGGCATGTACAAGCATTATGTCGACGGCGAATTCCTGGGAATCAAAGTCGAGGAAATCCACCGTGGCAACGATGATGGCCCGGAAGGTTATGGCGCGGCCGACATGCCCTACCGCGCGTCGCGGTTCCGGCCGCTGGTTAAAGACAAGATCGGGTCGCTGAGAAAACTGCTTGCGCCAAGTCCGGACGTCCCGCCCGGCGACAAGCCGAAGGCGCCAGTGCGGAAGAAGGAGAACGTGTGAGCTGGGCGGGCGCGGCCGGGTGGCACCGATAGGGACGGTTGAAGATGCAGATGCGAAGGATATTGCGACGCTCATCTGACGCCCCTCAGTTGTAAGTTAAAGCCGTTGCCCGAGCCGCATCGATCTGCTCATCGGTCTTGCCAAGCACGATCGCGAGCTGCGCGATGAGTGGATGCAGGCGGGAATAGCTGTCGCTGTCTTCCCACTCGATTTGTGCGATCTCGCGCTGGTTCTGATCGGCAATGGCGGCGAGTGCGGTGTCCATCATTGCCGAAGTCACGCCGAGGTCGCGCATTCCCAGGCGAAACTGCTTGCCGCGGAGGTCCGGCAGTGCTGCACGCGCTTCCTCGGCCGTGGGTGGCACATAGGCGGTAACCTGGCCGGCAGCGAGCGCGGCGGCGTATATATCCCCGCCCAGAGGTTCGACGTCATGTGGTTCAGCTGTAAACTCCACCCACCCGAATGCCGGGGGATACTTACTCGAACTTTCCTTGGTTGGCGTTCAAACGGAGGGCGCTGACACGGCGTTCTGCTTTTTCGCGACGTCCAGAAGCCATTTGTGGAACCTTTTTCCAAACGGCTTCTCAAGGGCCGTCCGGTCCCAGGCGAGAAAGTAGCTCTCCGGAAGTTTGAGCCGAATATCGAACGGCACAACAAGTGTGCCCGACGTCAGTTCTTCTGAAATCATTGAAATTTGCGCGAGCACGAAACCCCTGCCGTTTACTGCTGCATCGATGGCGCTGCTTGACAGCGTAAACGACAGACTGGAGAGCCTTTTGCTACTGTGGACATTGATTGCCTTGGCCCAGTCAATCCACTGCGGTGGCTGTTGATAGACAGCCTCCCACTCAACGTTCAGGAGAGGAAAATTCAGAATATCTGAAGGGCCGTTGAGCGAACGATCGCTAAGCAAAGTGGGAGCGCAAGCTGGGACTACCCAATCGGTGAACAACTTGGTGACGTGTTCGTAGGCGGCCGCGCGACCGCCATAAGCAATCCGAAAATCGACTTGGTCGAAACCAAGGCGCGGCTCCTCCTCCTGACCCTGGAGTCGAACGCTGGCGTCAGGATACAGTGCTTGCCAGTCGAAAATCTTTCGGCCAATCCATTTGTTCACCACCGATGACAGGGCGCTCAGGACGATGCTGTTTTGGCTGCGAGCGCGTTCGAGCACTTGTCCGGCATAGGCAAACTGCTGGAAGCCTTTGGCAATTTCCAGGAAATAAAGACGGCCCCAAGATGTCAGGTTCAGGTGGCGCCCTTTTCGTTCAAGCAGGGTGAGCCCGAGACACTGTTCGACGTTGCGCACCTGCTGGCTAATCGCGCCCGGAGACACGCCGAGCTCTCGGGCGGCTGCAGTGACGGTGCCACATCGTCCAACAGCCTCAAACGCTTGCAGGCCACGAAGCGTCGGCGAAGACATTAGAACACCTCTCAAACTACATCCTATATCTTTTAGATTTTCTAAAAAAGAACGCAAGGGGCGACGCCTTGTTGGCTGTTCAGCATCGGCTGATATTGCCCAAAATCAATTTATGCGGAGGATGAAATGTATCTCAAGAACTACTGGTATGTTGCCGCCTGGGATCACGAAATCGGTCGCGAACTTAAGCCCACAACCATCCTTGGGGAAAACATCGTTCTCTATCGTATGCAGGGTGGTAAGATCGTCGCCCTCGAGGATGCGTGTCCGCATCGCAAGCTACCGCTCTCGATGGGCCGCATCAAGGGCGACGATGTCGAATGTGGGTACCACGGTTTGACCTTCGACTGTTCCGGGACCTGCACCCGGGTGCCGGGAGCGGAACGCATCCCGCATGTTGCAAAAGTTCGATCCTATCCGATTGAAGAGCGCTACGGCCTCCTGTGGATATGGATGGGCGAGCCGGCCAAGGCCGATCCCAAGGATATTTTCGAGGTCGAGCATTTCGATGATCCCGCTTGGGGAATCAATCGCGGCGAGTCCATGACGATCAACTGTCATTACCTCTATATGACGGACAACCTGCTCGATCCATCACATGTGGCCTGGGTGCATGTGTCCTCATTCGCGAGCTCAGCCTGCGAGGAGACGCCCCTGGAAACAACCGTAAAGGACGATGGCGTCACGGTCTGGCGCTGGATGGTCGATTCCGAACCCGCCCCGTTCTATGCGCCATTCCTGCAGTTCGAAGGCAACGCTGACCGCAAACAGCACTATGAGGTGCGCTATCCAAGCAACGCCATCATAAAGGCTATCTTTGCTCCGGCACATACCGGTGGCGAAGGTCGTCAGCTGCCCGACAACACATTCCTCATGGACAGCTACAACTTCATGACGCCTGTCGATGAGAACCGCACGAAATATTACTGGTTCCAGATGCGTAACTTCGCGCCGAACGATGCGGAGGTCTCGGCAAGCTTTGCGAAGTCCGTGCGCGGTGCCTTCGAAGAGGATCGCGTGGTGCTCGAAGCGGTGCATCACGGCATGGCCAATAAGCAAACGCCAAACCTCGACTTGAAGATCGATGTCGGTCCGATGCGGTTTCGCCGCAAGCTGGCACAGTTGATCGCTGCGGAAGCAGAGTCCGCCGCGATCCCTGCGGCGGCTGAGTAAGGGTCGGTTCCAGATGCCGGATGCCATGGCTCCGCGGTTCCGCCCTTTCGAGGTGATTTCAAAGGTGCGCGAAAGCGCCACTATAACGTCTTTTCAGCTTGCACCTCTGGAACTGCGGAATTGGCGGACATTTGAGGCGGGACAGTTCCTCACCATCCGCGTGCCGGATCGCGAGGGCGGCTACGTACTGCGCAACTACACAGTTTCGTCGTCTCCCCGGGAAGAAGGGAAATATCGGATCACGGTCAAGCGGGAAGCTGCGCCAACGACTGGTGTGCCGGAAGGCTTGAGTTCCTGCTGGCTGCATGACGAAGTCGAGCCTGGAACTGTTGTCGAGATAGACCTACCTCGGGGATCTTTCAAGCTCGACGATGCGAGCACAAGGCCTGTCGTGCTGCTCTCCGGGGGTGTCGGGCTGACGCCGACAGTATCGATGCTGAACGTGTTGGCAAAGGACAGCGATCGGCCGGTCTGGTTTATTCACGCTTGCGATAGCGCGGCAGTGCATGCCTTACGCGACGAGGTGGAGCTGCTCGCCGGCATTAGGTCGGGGGTCACCATTCATTATTGTTATCGCTTCGCCGAGGCCGGCGATCTCAAAGCGGGACGATGCCATTCTACAGGCTTCCTATCGCGCGAGACAATCCAGAGTCTGCTGCCACTTGATGACTATGACGTTTATATGTGCGGACCGCCTCCCTTCATGCAGGCTCTGTACAGGATCCTCATCAGCCTTGGCGTAAGCAAGCAGCGGATTGCCTACGAATTCTTTGGCCCCGCGAGCTTGCTTTCTGAGATGGAACAAACAGCAAAGCAGCCCTCGGCTTCGGTCACGTCGGTCGCGGCCGGTGACGGATTCCGCGTCGCGCTGGAAAAATCCGGGCGCAGCTTTGATTGGAATGGGTCGAGCGAATCCATCCTGGCTTTCCTGGAAGCTCAGGGCATTGAGCTCACGTTTTCCTGTCGGGCGGGCGTGTGCGGCACCTGCGAGCAGGGGCTGATCTCCGGCGAGGTGGAATATTTCGAGGACCCCCTCGAGGAACTGCCACGTGATCGCGTGCTGCTCTGCTGCACCAGACCAAAATCCTCAGTCGTGCTCGATCTGTGAGCAAGCCAATGTCGAATGCCGACTTGAACTATTGATGTCTATTTCTCCAAAAGGAGGGCGCGTGAGCGATCCGATCCGTGTCGAAATCCCACTTAATCCACATGTCGCGGCCCTTCCGTCGCCTGACCTCTTGGCTGCCGACTTCTCGGCGCTGCGCGCCAGGTTTCTTGCTGCGGGGCGTCGAGCCGGCGCCAGTCTCATTGAGTATCGGCACCCCCTTCATGGACCGAATGGGGAACTTCTGGCGACGGATGTTGCCTATCTCGGGCGCGAGGGTGCTGCCAAGCTTCTGGTTCTGATTTCGGGGACACATGGTGTGGAAGGCGCGTTCGGCTCGGCCTGCCAGACCGCATGGCTCGCACAAAATTCTCCGTGGTTGCTGCCCGACGACACCGCGGTTTTGATGATCCATCTCATCAATCCCTGGGGCACCGCCTGGTTGCGAAGGGTCAATGAGGACAATGTCGACCTCAACCGCAATTTCATAGATTGGGAAAGGGGAGCGCCGAGCAATGAAAAATATGCTGGTCTCCACGGTGCGCTCGTCTGTAGGGAGTGGGAAGGTCCGGAGCGCGATAGGGCAGCCGAGGCGCTGGAGACCGCCAAAACTCAGCATGGCGGCTACGCCGGCATCGCGCCAATCATCGAGGCCGGTCAGTATGATTTTCCGGATGGGGTTTTCTATGGTGGCGAAGGGCCAGTCTGGTCCAATCGCATCCTGAACGAAATTCTATCGACTTTCACTCAGCAGGCCTCCGAAGTCATCGTTTTCGACCTGCATACGGGCGCCGGCCCCTACGGTTATCCAGCACTTCTGTCGGTCGCCGAGAGTGACCACGGCGGGCTCGACTGGGGTCGGGGCATCTTCGGGCCCGGGCTTTCCGTTGTCATGACTGGAAAGAATGCAACGACGGCCACGGGCATTGCAGCGACGGCGACCGGATATGTCTCCGCTGCCGTTCGAAAGGCCCTGCCCAAGGCGAAAGTCCTGCCTCTTGTCGTCGAATGTGGCACGCTCGATGGTGCCGTAGTCTCTGACGCAGTCCAGGCGGACAATTGGCTTCACTTGTTCGGAAACGTCGATACGCCACTCGGGCGGAAGATCAAGTCCGACCTTCGCGCAGCTTTCATACCCGATGATGTGGACTGGCAGCGCAACTGTCTGTCGGCGTGTCTCCGCTACTTCGATCGCGCCTTCGCTGACCTAAAGACAATCGGTGGCGCTGGCATTGAAAAGCCGTTGATTGCTGTGGCCACCGTTGCAGTGGTCTCGCATTTGAAATCGGTCGGACCAAGGGTCGGAGAAAGACCGGCGCTTGAGGTGCATGATGTCCATAAGCGTTTCGGGACACTGGCCGTGCTCAATGGCGTCAGTGTTTCGGCCCAACCTGGTGAAGTGGTGTCGATGATCGGCTCGTCGGGCTCCGGAAAAAGCACCTTCCTGCGCTGCATCAATCTCCTCGAACAACCGAATGACGGTCGCATCATTATCGACGGCGAAGAGATCCGCATGAAAAAATCAGCGGACGGCAGAGCTTCACCAGCCGATCTGCGCCAGGTCGAGCGCATCCGCGCCCGCGTCGGCATGGTTTTCCAGAATTTCAACCTGTGGCCACACATGACCGTTCTCGAAAACATCATAGAGGCGCCGCTGCATGTGCTGAAGGATGATCGAAAGGGGGCAATGGACAACGCCCATGCACTTTTGAAGAAGGTTGGTCTCTCCGACAAGCATGCACAATATCCGGGCCAGCTTTCGGGCGGTCAGCAGCAGCGCGCCGCTATCGCGCGCACGCTGGCCATGCGCCCAAAGGTCATTCTGCTGGATGAGCCGACCTCGGCACTGGATCCCGAATTGGTCGGTGAAGTCCTGCGCGTGATCCGGCAGCTGGCCGAAGAAGGAAATACGATGATCCTCGTGACGCATGAGATGCAGTTCGCGCGCGAGGTCTCACACAAGGTCCTCTTTCTCCACCAAGGAAAGGTGGAGGAAGAGGGTGCGCCGGCGGAGTTGTTTTCTAATCCACGCTCCGAGCGCATGCGCCAGTTCCTGGCTCGCACGCTTTGATGCTCTACCGGCTTCGAGCCGCCCGGGGGGCCTCCGGGCGGATAATCAATGGACGCCAAATGGGGAACCAAAACATGAAGTTGAAACAATTATTGCTTGCTACGTTCTTCGCTGCCGGTCTCAGCAGCGCACACGCAGCTGAGGGTGAGTTGTCAATCGGAACGGAAGGCGAGTATCCGCCATGGAGCATGGCGGATTCAAATGGGAATGTAACTGGCTTCGATGCGGACGTCGGCAGTCTGCTTTGTGCGAAGCTGCAAATGAAGTGCCACTTCGTGGTGCAGGCATTCGACGGCCTCATCCCGGCGCTGAAGGCAAAGCGCTTCGACGTCATCATATCGGGCATGTCGATCACCGCTGAGCGCAAGAAGCAGATCAATTTCTCTATCGGCTACGCTGAACTTGCCAACATGTTCGTGGTCAAGAAATCCTCCGATCTTGCCGGCATCAAGGACATTGATAGCCTGCTGAAATCGCTCGACGGCCGCACTGTCGGCGTGCAGGCGGGCACCACCCATGCCCACTTCATGGAAAAGCGGGCACCGAACGCTGACTTGAAAACCTATGATACGCTTGACCAGATGCAGATCGATCTGGCAAGCGGCCGCGTCGAAGTGGCGTTTGCCGACGCCTCCGCCCTTCAGGATTTCCTTGCGCGTCCTGACGGCAAGGATTTCCAATTCGTCGACATCAAGGTGCTGAGCACCTTCGACCCGACATTGGGCGAAGGTATCGGCGTCGGCATTGCCCAGGAAAACACGGAGCTGAAAGGTCGCATAGACAAGGCTCTCTGCGAGCTGATCAATGACGGCTCGATCGGCAAGGCCAGCCAGAAGTGGTTCAAGGCGGATATTTCACGACCCTGCAAACTGTAGCGCAATKGACGTCCTCCAGCGACGAAGGGCAGGCCGGTCGGCCTGTCCTGAAAGCGCATGCCGGACGGCCATCCCGATGTCACGAGCGAGAGAATGTAGGCTGGTCCGATGGAGTTTGGTATTTTGCAGGTATGGGAAGGCGGCTGGATAGTCGCAATCCTGCGTGGCGCGGCAATAACCATTGCAGTTGGGCTTGCCAGCATGGCCGGCGGCCTCCTGATCGGGATTGCCTGCGGCTTGATAAAGTGGGGGCGGCTTTTCCCACTGACGTTGATCGTCGATTTCTACACTTCGGTTGTACGCGGCGTACCCGAGCTCCTGATCATCTACCTACTCTTCTTCTCGTCGGTGGAGTTCGTCACGCGTGTTGCGTCGGCATTCGGCTATGACGGGCTGGTAGGCGACGGCTACGCCTTCGTCATCGCTGTCGTTGCGATCGGGGCGATATCAGGGGCCTATTCGACCGAGGTTATTCGCGGCGCGTTGGCAGCTATTCCCCGCGGCCATATCGAGGCTGCGCGCGCGCTCGGCATTCCGGGATGGCGCATCTTCCGCCGCATCATCGCCCCGCAGATGCTGAGGATCGCGGTGCCCGGCATGAACAATGTTTGGCAGACGACAATCAAAGATACGGCGCTGGTGTCGGTCGTCGGATTGCAGGAGCTTATGCGCGCCGCATTTGTTGGCGCAGGATCTACACGCCACCCCTTCATCTTTTATCTCATCGCCGCCGTGGTCTACCTCCTGATCACACTCGTCAGTCAAGCTGGCTTCGATCAAGCCGAACGCTTTCTTCGGCTTCGTTCAAGGAAGTAGACTATGGACCTCGATCTCATCCAGCTTGCCGTTCCCACGCTGATAAAAGGCCTGTGGCTTACGGCCGCCCTTACCGTTGTCTCGGTCGCCATCGGTTTCAATCTCGGTCTTGGGCTCGCGTTGATGCGGCTATCGCGAAACAGATTCTTTCGCGGGTTTGCCAAGGGCTACAGCACGGTTTTCCGCGGCACGCCTCTCTTGGTTCAGCTTTTTCTGTTCTATTACGGACTGGGTCAGCTACCCTTCGTTCGCGACAATCCCGTCCTGTGGTGGGTCATCGGTGACGGAACCCATTGTGCCGTCATGGCACTGGCTCTCAACACTGCGGCCTATACGTCGGAAATCCTGCGTGGCGGTCTCATGTCGATTCCAGGTGGCTTGGTTGAGGCGGCCGAGGCGACAGGCATGTCGCGGCTCCTGCGATTTCGTCGAATCGAGTTTCCTCTGGCGATCCGTCAGGCTCTGCCAGCCTATGGCAACGAACTTGTGCTGGTCGTGAAGGGAACCAGCCTTGCTTCCACAATCACCGTTCTCGAACTTACCGGACATGCGAAGCGGCTGATGAGCCAGACCTTCGCGATTCTGGAGGTCTTTGCTCTCGCCGGCATCCTCTACCTTTTGATCAACTTGATTTTGATCTCACTCATTCGGCTATTGGAAAGTCATCTGACGCGATATGCACGCTGACAGGATCGGCCGCTTCATTCAGAACCGCGGCAGTCATGACTTAATCGATGACCTTGCCTGGATTCAGGATTGCGCCCGGGTCCACCGTGTTCTTTATTTCTCGCATGAGTGCCAGTTTTACCGCATTCGCCGTGGTGCGTAGCGAATGTATCCTCTTGGCGCCAATTCCATGCTCTGCAGAGAAGGAGCCGCCAGTCGCGGCGATGTCGCGATAAAGCACCGCCTCGATCGCCGCAGTCATCTTTGTGGTAACATCGCCACCCGCGGCATTGAGGACGATATGCAGATTGCCATCGGCGAGATGGCCGAAAATGTAGGGGTCAAGTCTCGAGTCGATGAGCTTGAGCTCGGCGACGCAGCGCTCGACATAAGAGTCGACCTCGGAAAGCGGGACCGACACGTCGTACGAAGGCGCAGCGGGATGCTTGCGGTAGATGAGATCCGTGTCTTCGCGAAGCCTCCAGAGGTCAGCTTCCTGCGTCCCCGACATCGCGATTACCGCCGAGACGCCCGAATACCGTTCAATGACGTTTTCGTAGATACGCCCGAGCTCCCCTTGCAGCGCCTCCTGATCGGCGCCGCCGAGCGAAATCAGCAGGTTGATAGGATGAGACGGATCATAATCTTGCGCTGACCATCGATAGTGCTCAGACGTCAGCCGGAAGAACGAATTCCAGATAGCTTCCGCCGCGCGCAAATGCCCGTATCGGGCATCAAGGCAGAGACGAATCGTCTGGAGTGCGGCCTCGACCGAAGGCAAGCCGAAAAGCACCGTCGCGCTCGCCATTGGCTGCGGCTCAAGCCTTATGGCGATTTGCGATATGACGCCAAGGGTTCCTTCGGCGCCAATAAAAAGATGTTTCAGATCATAGCCGGCGGCATTCTTCACCACTCGTGTCAGATCGGAATAAATGGAACCGTCCGGGAGCACAGCTTCCAGCCCCAAAACACGGTGTCTCATCACGCCATGGCGGAAGGCCGAGATGCCTCCAGCATTGGTCGAAGCCATGCCGCCGATCGTCGCGGAGCCGCGTGACGGCAGGTCAATGCCGGGTTCCAGCCGGTGCGCGCCTGCTGCGGCCTGAAGGGCTTGCAGCGTGACGCCGGCCTCGACGACAGCGACACGCTCGATCGCCGACAGCAGTACGATGCGATCCAGCCGTGCGGTGGAAAGGACCAGCTCTCCAGGTGCCGAAATGCCGCCACCGACGAGCCCTGTCCGCCCGCCGTGCGTGACGAGCGGAACCCCATGAGTAGCACACCCTTTGACAACGGCGGCGACTTCGGCTGTCGACCCGGGCAGGACGACTGCAGACGTGCGTAGATTGTCGGGAGTAACGCCATAGTCGATAGCCGTAATCAAATCGCCCGTTTTTACGTTTACGTGACCGACGATCGCCGCAATCTCATTGATGAATTGCTCGGAAAAGCCGCTTCTTGGGTTGGCTGCGGGATCTGACATCAGGGCATCGCTCCAATTAGGGTGCGGCATTTGTGGAGATGTTTCAAGTCAATACGCCTCTCCCGTAGATCGATTCCTGGCTGGCAGGGTTTACCGAACCTTGGCCGAGTGGGACGGTCATCGTTAAATCGCGTGGGACTGGAACGGCTTGGCCAAAAGAGCGGCCGCTGCGAGAGACACTGGGATCTAAAGTGCACGTGTTCAATTCAAACGACCTCTCGAAAAGCCCAGCTTCGATCGTCTGGTCAGCGCAGGTTACTCAAACTCTCCACATATATGTATATACATAATAGGACGGGCAGCAAGCGGATTTGTGGCTGCGGCGGATGGCTGAACTGTGTTGTCCTCAAGGGGATGGGACCCTGTCCGGTCCTTGCCTGAGCCAATCATCTCCGGCGAATGCGAAGCTGACTGCTTCTGGCATCCACGGAAGCAAGCCCAGATCGGTGGAGGCTTCTTGGGCTGACCAGTTGGCTCAACTGGTGTTGTGCTCCATTGCACATTGACCCGACGCCGTCAGGGCTATTTCTCTGCAAGAAAAATGAACATGGCCGCGGAGTCGCCGGGGCACACCGGCGGCATTGCGGTACTTCCTTCAAACTGGCCGATGCTCCCTGGCCCGTCAACGATCTGTCGAAGTTCTGACCATACCGTCGCCGGCCTGCCGGACGAAGCGGTGCGTTTGGTTGCGCGTGTGACTGGCCAAAAGCTCCGCGAGGGGCGTTGGCTTGCATATGCCAAAGCCCTGAAACAAGTCGCACCGTGCCAGCGAGAGCGAGGCCAGTATGTCCTTGTCCTCGACGCCTTCCGCGACCACCAGGCAGTTCTGCGAATGGCACAGATCGACGATGGCCGCTATCGTTCGCATGCCGCCCGGCTCGCGGATTTTCATGACCATTTCGCGGTCGAGTTTCACCGTGTCAAGCGGAAATTCGAGAATTTGCTTCAGCGACGTATAGCCCGCGCCGAAGTCGTCGAGCGCGATTCCAAAGCCGGCCTGCTTCAGGTCCTGAACGACGCGCTTCGCCTTGGCGGGAGCCTTGACCGCGAATGTTTCGGTCAGTTCGATTTCGACCGAGGACGCCGAAACGCCGTGACGTTCGATCGCCTCGAGGCCGCATTTGACGATGGCGCTGGAACTCAGTTCCGCGGTCGAGATGTTCACGCTCAAGATGAGGTGCTCGCCGAAAATCTTCTGCAGCGCCGGCAGGTCGCCGACGGCTTTGTGCAGAACCCATTTGTCGATCTTGGAAAACAGCGCGTTTGCTTCTGCGATCGGGATGAACTCGCCGGGCGAAACCACTCCCAGGCGGGGCGACGTCCAGCGTATCAGCGCCTCGCACTTTTCGACCGAGCCTTCGCGGGAAACGATCGGCATGTAGACGAGGGAGAATTCCACGTCCGGATCGAGTTGCTGCAGTTCGACCTTGATCTGTTCGAGCCGCACATCGGAATCGGCAAATGCCCGCAAATAGCGCATCACGCCATTCTTGCCTGCCGCTTTGGCATGATACATGGCCTTGTCGGCGCAGGAAATCAGTTGCGTAAAGGATTGGGCATCGGCGGGAAAGCAGGCGACACCAATGCTTGCCGACACGGGATAGCTCTCCTCGCCAACACTTATCCCATTGCCAAATGCGTCGATGAACTGATTTGCGGTCGCCAGCGCACCGGCATCCTCTTCGCCTTCCCAAAGCAGGACGGCGAACTCGTCTCCCGACAGGCGTGCAAACAATGGGGCTCTGTCCGCAGGGGCAGCCTGGCGCCGGTCGAGAATATCCCGGGATATCGCGGTGAATTGCTGCAGAACCTGATCGCCGACCGCATGCCCGAATGTGTCGTTGATGAATTTGAAGTTGTCGAGATCGATGAACATAAGGCTCAGCTTTTGACCGGAGCCTTGTGCGGTCTCGACCACCTGCTCGCCGAGAAGCGAAAAGTGCAGGCGATTGCTGATGCCGGTCAGCACGTCGGTCCAGGAGGCGACCTGGACTTTCTCGAGATTGTCCAGGGCTTTGTCGTGCAGCGTCTTGATATTCATCGAAAGGCGATCGATTTCACCGCCGCTCTTTGTTTGGCCAAAGCTCTGCCGTTGCCCGGAAAGCACGTCGGTCACCTGGCGATCCAGGGTCGAGATCGGTCCCGTGACCGTACGCCGGATCAGGAAGAGAAGAAGTCCGATCGACCCGAAGCTGAGAGTAAGGCAGCCCGCGGCCAAGGTTATTTTCAAGGGTTGAAAACGTGCCGCCAGATAAGAGTCCTTGAGGCGAAGCCCCATCTTGAGATTGGGTAGCAGCGAGCCGACGGCGGTGAAAACACCATTTTTCTGCTCTATCGTCGGAGCAAGGATGACAGCGGTGCCGTAGTCCTTCTCCATTTCGGTTTTCATGCGGATGAAGTCTTGAGGCCGGACGGCCGACTGCACGATGAAGGCGGAATCCTTCTGCGTCGCCAGTGGCTTGGACATGGTGGTGCGATCGACGAGTTCGGAATGAATCAAAAGCGGCCCGTCTTCATCATTCACAAGGTTATCGGATTGCAGCGCGGCACCCTGCATCAACCGCTTTGCCATCTCAAGCTGAATGGCGCGGATGGTGGCGAAGGGGTCGTCGCTCTTCTCGAAATAATAATCGACCTTTTGATTGCTTTCGAGGATTGCAAACGAGACGAAGCGGTTTGAGCTTTTCGAGAAGAATTCGATGCCATCCTGCACGCTGACGCCGATCGCGGTGGCTCGAAAACTTTGATCGGCTTCCTGCACGAACGCTCGGATCGCATCGCCGGCCTGCATGAGGAAGACCAGGTTGCGCGTGAAGTCGCGATCACGGTCAAAAAGTACTTCCAACCGCTCCATCTGGCGCGACAGACGGGCGATCTCGGCCTGTTCTATGCTTCTTCTTTCTATCCAATACACCGAGAGAGCAAGCAGGACATTGCTTATCAGGATGACCGGCAGAATGACGATGAGTGCGCGCCTACTGAGCGTCATGGATATTGGTAACCGCGCTAACGATCCGTTTTCGCAACTGCAGCGCCGACGCCGGATATTCCTGGTAAAACTGGCTGGCCTTGACCACGTCTTCCGGCGGGAAAATCTGCGGATCGTTCTTGATCGCCGCGGAGAGCAATGGAATGGCCGCCGCGTTTGTGGTCGGCATCGACAGGTAGGTCGCATTCTCCGCAGCAATGTCCGGCCGATTGATGAAGTCGAGGAACTTCATTGCGAGCTCCCGGCGCTTCGAACCCGCCGTCGCCGCCAGGCAATCCACCCAGAGAACGCTGCCTTCCTTCGGCAGCACATATTTCCACGGCAGGGAAGAGGTGCTGGCAAGCACGAACTGATCGCCACTATAGGCGAGCGCCATGTAGAGGTCCTTGCCATCGGTCGCATTTTGCGACGAGGTGATGATATAGTCGTAGGTCTTGACGAAGGGCGACTGGGCCTTCAGCCGCTCGAAGGCGTTTTTCAAGTCTGCCGGGTCCGCAGAGTTGACGGATTTTCCCGCCAGGATCAATGCCGGCGTCAGGAGATCGTCATAGCCTGTCACCATTGCAATGTGACCGGACATGTCGGCGGAAGGCTTGAGAAGATCGTTCCACGATGTCGGCGGTGTCTTGACCTTGTCGGTACGGTAGACAATGCCGAGCGTGCCCCAGAAATAAGGAACGGCATAACCCGCGCATCGCTCCCGCCATCTTGGAACGGAATTCTTCGCCGACGGTACGGTCTTGTCGGACACTTCCATCAACTTGCCGTTTCGCGAATAGAGGCTTGTGACATTTTCGCTGAGGATCGCGAGATCGATGTCGTTCTTCGGATCGGCAAGAAGGCGGTCCCGATCATCACCGCTATCGAAATAAATCTGCCGAACGGAACTGCCTGTTTCCGCCGTCCAATGTTCCAAAACCTTCGGCGAAATATACTTTTCCCAGATAAGCAGGTTGAGCGTCTCGGCGTATGACGCCGCCGGCGCGACCACAGCGATCACGAATATGCCAAGAGCAAGAAGTTTATTCAAAACGGCATCTCCGACAGGTCACAACAGAACACCACATCATCCCGGCAAGAACCGTTTGGCGTTCCGTGTATTTCGCGCATCCGACCGCAAGCCTACGCCAATAGAGTGGCGGCTTTGCCCCCTGATGCCCGACCACTCGTGCCGCCGCTGGGCCACAGCGTGGCAAAAGATTACCAGCAACAATTTAACGCGGCTCTAACTCCAGGGCGGGGAAAGGTTTTTGTTGGGGGTTTTTCAATCTGGGGGAAACATTGAGATTGCGACCTCCGAGTGCCACGTCGACTTCGGCGATTGGCTGGAGGTCGCTTCATTGCCGCTTGCTGGCCTTCAAGACGGTCCCAGAGACGTGCCGATGGCGAAGAGCATCGGCAATTCCCCGCGATTGGCCAGCCGCCGCGTCCAGCCAGGCCGCTTTTTAGCGTCTGCTGTATCAATGCTGCGACACAGGAAGGGCCTCATCGCTCGCGCCCGGATAGACCGTTTCGCCGACTCGTCCGACAATGCAGCCCACGGGTTCAGCGAGAGCCCGGTTTCCAAGGGAGGAAGTCATGCTGCACCAGAAAATTCTCGAAACCCCCTATAAGACCCGCTACGGCAATTTCATCGGCGGCCAGTGGCGCGAGCCGGTCGAAGGGCGTTATTTCGACAACACCACGCCGGTCACCGGCGGCAAGCTCTGCGAAATCGCCCGCTCCAGCGACAAGGATATCGAACTGGCGCTCGACGCGGCGCATGCCGCCAAGGACAAATGGGGCAAGACCTCGGTCACCGAGCGCGCCAACATGCTCAACAAGATCGCCGACCGGATGGAAGCGAACCTCCAACTGCTCGCCCAGGCCGAAACCTGGGACAATGGCAAGCCGTTGCGCGAGACCACGATTGCCGACATTCCGCTCGCCATCGACCATTTCCGCTATTTCGCCGCCTGCGTCAGAGCCCAGGAAGGCACGATCGGCGAGATCGACCATGATACGATCGCCTACCATTTCCACGAGCCGCTCGGCGTGGTCGGCCAGATCATTCCCTGGAACTTTCCGATCCTGATGGCCACCTGGAAACTGGCGCCCGCGCTTGCCGCCGGCAATTGCGTCGTGCTCAAGCCTGCCGAGCAGACGCCTGCCTCCATCCTCGTATGGGCCGAACTGATCGCCGACATCCTGCCGCCCGGCGTGCTCAATATCGTCAACGGTTTCGGCCTGGAAGCCGGCAAGCCGCTGGCCTCCAATCCGCGCATCAACAAGGTTGCCTTCACCGGCGAGACGACGACAGGTCGCCTCATCATGCAATATGCCAGCCAGAACCTGATTCCGGTGACGCTGGAACTCGGAGGCAAGTCGCCCAACATCTTCTTTGCCGATGTCATGGCGGAAGACGATGATTATCTCGACAAGGCGCTCGAAGGCTTTGCCATGTTCGCACTGAACCAGGGCGAAGTCTGCACCTGCCCCAGCCGTGCGCTGGTCGATGAGCGGATCTATGACAAGTTCATGGAAAAGGCCGTCAAGCGCGTCAAGGCGATCAAGCAGGGCAATCCGTTCGACATGGAGACGATGATCGGCGCCCAGGCTTCGTCCGAGCAGCTCGAAAAGATCCTCTCCTATCTCGACATCGGCAAGAAGGAAGGCGCCAAGGTGCTGACCGGCGGCGAGCGCAACAAGCTCGACGGCGAACTGGAGAACGGCTTCTATGTCAAGCCGACGGTGTTCGAAGGCAACAACAAGATGCGCGTCTTCCAGGAGGAAATCTTTGGACCGGTCGTGTCGGTAACCACGTTCAAGACCGAGGAAGAGGCGATGGAAATCGCCAACGACACGCTCTATGGCCTGGGCGCGGGCGTCTGGAGCCGCGATGCCAACCGCTGCTACAATTTCGGCCGCGGCATCCAGGCCGGGCGTGTGTGGATCAACAACTACCATGCCTATCCGGCGCATGCAGCCTTCGGCGGCTACAAGCAGTCCGGTATCGGTCGCGAGACCCACAAGATGATGCTCGATCATTACCAGCAGACGAAGAATATGTTGGTGAGCTATTCCCCCAAGCCCCTCGGCTTCTTCTGAGCGAAATGGGTGAGGCTGGTCTGCAAATGGCGGCTTCTGCGCTTCCGGTGCTCACGTACGTTAAAGTACGCTCCGCTCCGGTTCTCGAAGCCACCATTTTCGACTCAGCCTGACCCATTTCGGGCCGAGACCGCGAAAACAAAAGGGCTCCCGGCGTTGCCGGGAGCCCATAAGTGTTTGAGGAGGAAGACATGCCCGTCCAGGCTACCACTGGCAGCGTCACGGCGACGCCGGCTGCCTTGGAACTCATCGGCGAAATCCAGCAGGATTATCCCGACATTCTCTTCCACCAGTCCGGCGGCTGTTGTGATGGCTCGTCACCGATGTGCTATCCGACCAATGACTTCATCGTCGGCGACCGCGACGTGCTGCTCGGCCATATCGGCGGCGTGCCGTTCTATATCAGCGGCCCGCAATACGAGGTGTGGAAGGGGACGGATCTGACGATCGACGTCGTACCCGGCCGCGGCGGCATGTTCTCGCTCGATAATGGTCGGGAGAAGCGGTTTTTAACACGATCTGATGTGTGCATGGTGCCGTAAGGCACGGCAAGCTTTTTTGACACAGGCGGCAATTACCGCCTGCGGTTCCAGTTCATCTCGCCGGCCATCATCGAACCGAGTGGCCTGATCGTGTCGGCGATGCGCGCAAGATTGTGCCGTTCGATCGCAGCCGTGACCTGGTCGGCATTCTTGTAGGCGCTGGGAAGTTCGCTGACATCGGGCACGCCGGTGAAGAAGCGCGCGTCGATGCCCTTGGTTTCACGCTCAACGATCGCCTTGATGGCATTCGGTCCAAGGCCGCGGTCGTCGCCGAATTCCGCCGCCAGTCGTTTGGCATGAGCGCTGCGGCTCATGTTGCGGCCGGCGCCGTGCGGCGCGAAACCGCCGATGCCGGCATCAGGGTCGGCGCTGTCCGTCGGCGCGGCGATGAGGATCGGCTGGCTCATGTTGAGCGGGATCAGCATCTGTCCGGAGGCGTCGGCGGCATAGCCGCGATAGGCCGGCGTGGCGCCCTTGGCGTGGTAGAACAGGCCGTCGGACTTGCGGAAGACGAAATTGTGCTCGTTCCAGAACCGTCCCATGACCTTGATGCCGAGTTTTGCTGCCAGCGCGTCATGAATGGCGAAGTGGTTGAGCTTCGTCCATTCGCGCGCCACCTGTAGGGCGTTCCAATAATTCTCGCCCTGCTCACTCTCCGGTTCGATCCAGGCATTGTGCGCGGGGACCCGTGGCGCATGGATCGCCGTGTGGCGTTCGGCGGCGGCCTTGCCGCGCTTGTAAAGCTGGCCGCCGAAGCCGCGCGAACCGTGATGCGTGACGACAGCCATTTCTCCGGTCGAAGCGAGCTCGCCGACATAGAGGAAATGGTTGCCGTCTCCCTGGGTCATGAAATGGAATTTGGCGTAGTCTTCCAGCCCCTGCAGGAACGGATTGGCGCCGAAGCCTCCGATCAACTGATGCAGCTCCTTGGGATGAAGCGCATCCACATCCTTGCGTCCGCCGGCGCCGAAATGCGTGACTTTCTGGGCTGCATCCAGCACCTTGCCGACGTCTTCGCGGCGCTTGAAGATCGAAACCGCCACGGAGCAGCAGATATCGGCCGAATGCATGCCCGGATGAATTGCCCGCGACGCCACGACGCCGCCGATCGGGATTGTGCCCGGCGCGCGATCCGAAGGACAGGCGTCGGGCATTACCGCGGCCGCGGTGACCACCGGAGTGCGCATCAGGATATCCATATGCTCGATGACGGCGCGATGGTTTTCGCGTTCGGTCTCGTTCTCGACGCTGTCTTCGAGAAAGTCGCTGAGCGGCAGCGAATTGGTCCGCATCGGCTGCATTTCGGCCGGCGATGGCTGCATCGCGCTGAGCAATTCGCGGATGTCGGCCTCGCTCATGCCGGCGTTTGCCGCTTCATTGGCTTCACGCACGGCATCTTCGAGCCATCCTGCCCGTTTGAAGCCCCATTCGAGGAGCGTATCCTGGGTAATCATGACCAATCCTCTGGGCGGCTTCTGCACGCGGCCGGCGTTCCCATACACCAAATCGACCGCGCGCAAAAGTAGCTGGCTTGGGGCGGCGAGGCTGCATCGCCGACCTCGCCGGGATGCGCAGACCGTCACAAAGCCTGTCGCAAGCCACGACGCTCCGAGGCTTTGTGCAATCATGAACAAAGGTTGCGATCCGCCGCACAATCGCTTGCATCGGTCACCGTTTTACCAGATCATGGTTTTGGCAGCCGTGTTGAGGGGCATGGCTGTCCGTGAGTGAACCACTCTGCGATCGCAAATCTCTGGGAGAGACATGATGCGAAATACCCTTATTGCGTCCCTGGCCTTGTTGCTTGCAAGCGGGACGGCAGCCCTCGCCGGCGGCATATCCGACGGCAAAGTCAAGATCGGCATTCTCAACGATCAATCCGGCGTCTATGCCGATTTCGGCGGCAAATCCTCGGTCGAAGCTGCCAAGATGGCAATCGAGGACTTTGGCGGCAAGGTGCTTGGTGCGCCGATCGAACTGGTCGATGCCGATCACCAGAACAAGGCGGACATTGCCTCCAACATCGCGCGCCAATGGTACGACACCCAGCAGGTCGATGCGATCATGGAGCTGACGACGTCCTCGGTGGCGCTCGCGGTGCAGGCGATCGCCAAGGACAAGAAGAAGATCGACATCATCACCGGTGCGGCCAGCACAGACCTGACCGGCAAGGCCTGCAGCCCCTATGGCTTCCATTGGGCCTATGACACGCATGCGCTTGCCGTCGGCACCGGCGGCGCGCTCGTCAAGCAGGGTGGCGACACCTGGTTCTTCCTGACGGCCGACTATGCCTTCGGCTATTCGCTGGAAAAGCAGACCACCGACTTCGTCACGGCCAATGGCGGCAAGGTTCTCGGTTCGGTGCGGCATCCGCTCAGCACCACCGATTTCTCCTCCTTCCTGCTGCAGGCGCAATCCTCCGGCGCCAAGGTCGTCGGGCTTGCCGATGCCGGCCTCGATACGGCCAATGCCATCAAGCAGGCATCCGAATTCGGCCTTACCCAGGGTGGCCAGCATCTGGCCGCGTTGCTGTTCACGCTCGCCGAAGTGCATGGCCTCGGGCTGGAGGCCGCGCAGGGCCTGACGCTGACCGAAGGTTATTATTGGGATCGTGACGACGAAAGCCGCAAGTTCGGCAAGCGCTTCTTCGACCGCACCGGCAAGATGCCGAACATGATCCATGCCGGCACCTATTCGGCGGTGCTGCAATATCTGAAAGCGGTGCAGAAGGCCGGCACCGACGACACCGAAGCCGTCGCCAAGGTGCTGCATGAAATGCCTGTCGATGACGTGTTCGGCCGCGGCGGCACCGTCGGCCCCAACGGCCGGATGATCCATGACATGTATCTGCTGCAGGTCAAGAAACCGTCCGAAAGCAAGCAGCCTTGGGATTATTACAACGTGCTCGCCACCATACCCGGCAAGGAGGCCTATATCGATCCCGCCAAGAGCGGCTGCCCCTTGGTCAAGTAGAAACTTAGCCGGCAAATGGTTAGCGCGGCTGATGCAGTGAATGACGCGTCCCGGGTGGTCTTGTCCGCCCGGGAGCTGCGTCGCGACTTCCGCGGCTTTACCGCCGTGAAGAACGTCAATCTCGACATATATGATGCCCGCGTGCATGCGCTGATCGGACCGAACGGCGCGGGCAAGACGACGGTTTTCAATCTGCTCACCAAGTTCCTGCAGCCGACGCGGGGCCGGATCACGCTGCTCGGCGCCGACATTACCGGGCTCGCGCCGGACAAGGTGGCGCGGATGGGGCTGGTGCGTTCGTTCCAGATATCGGCTGTCTTCCCGCATTTGAGCGTGCTCGACAATGTGCGCGTGGCGTTGCAGCGGCCCAATGGCCTGGCACACCAGTTCTGGCGGCCGCTTTCGGCGCTGCGCTTGCTGGATGATCGCGCCGAGGAACTTCTCGCGGCGGTCGGGTTGACCGTGGAACGCGACGTGATCGCCGCCGATCTGTCCTACGGCCGCAAGCGCGTGCTCGAAATCGCCACGACGCTGGCGCTTGATCCGAAAGTGCTGCTGCTCGACGAGCCGATGGCCGGAATGGGCCAGGAGGATGTCGGCCGGATCGCCGATCTGATCCGCGATGTAGCGCGTAGCCGGGCCGTGCTGATGGTCGAGCACAATTTGTCCGTGGTCGCCGATATCTGCCATCACGTCACCGTGCTGCAACGCGGCGAGATCCTTGCCGAAGGCGCTTATGAGAGCGTCAGCAGGGATCCGCGGGTGCGCGAAGCTTATATGGGCTCGGAGGAGGCTTGATATGGCGGCACTTCTCGATGTCCAAGGGCTGAATTCCTGGTATGGCGAGAGCCATATCCTGCACGGCGTCGACATGAGCGTCGGCGAGGGGGAGACGGTTACGATCCTTGGCCGCAACGGTGTCGGCAAGACCACGACGCTGCGCTCGATTGTCGGCATGGTGCGCAAACGCAAGGGTCGCATCATTTTTGGTGGCGCCGACATGATGCGGGTCGCCGTGCATCGCACCGCCCGTCACGGCATTGGTTTCGTGCCGGAGGAGCGCGGCATCTTCGCCACGCTTTCGGTCGCAGAGAACCTGATGCTGCCGCCCGTGGTCGCCAAGGGCGGCATGACGGTCGACGAGATATTCGAGCTCTTCCCCAATCTGCATGACCGGCGCAACAGTCCGGGCACGCGGCTTTCGGGTGGCGAACAGCAGATGCTGGCGATTGCCCGCATCTTGCGCACCGGCGTGCGGCTGCTCATTCTGGACGAACCGACGGAGGGCCTTGCGCCCGTCATCATCCAGCGCATCGGTGAGGTTTTGAAGATGCTGAAGGAGCGCGGCATGGCCGTGTTGCTGGTCGAGCAGAATTTCCGCTTTGCCAGCCGCATTGCCGACCGGTTCTACCTGATGGACCATGGGCGGACGGTGGCGGAGTTTCCGGTCGCCGATCTGCCGGCGCGCATGGACACATTGCACAAGGTGCTGGGCGTATGACGATGATTTTCGGCATTCCCATCCAAGCGTTCCTCGGCCAGTTGCTGATCGGGCTGATCAACGGCTCGTTCTATGCGCTGCTCAGCCTGGGGCTGGCGATCATCTTCGGCCTGCTGCGGGTGATCAATTTCGCTCATGGCGTCCAGTATATGCTCGGCGCCTTCGTTGCCTATCTGCTGCTCGCTTATCTCGGCATCGGCTACTGGCTGTCGCTGATCCTGGCGCCGCTGATCGTCGGCGTGCTCGGCGCGGCCGTCGAACGCCTTTTCCTGCGCCGGCTCTATGATCTCGATCCGCTCTACGGTCTGCTCTTCACCTTCGGCCTGGCACTGGCGGTCGAAGGCACGTTCCGTTACATTTATGGCTCTTCCGGCCAGCCTTATGCGGCGCCCGCTGCGCTCATGGGCGGCACCAATCTCGGCTTCATGTTCTTGCCCAATTACCGCGCCTGGGTGGTGGCGATGTCGCTCGTCGTCTGCATCGGCACCTGGCTCCTGATCGAGAAGACCAAGCTCGGTTCCTACTTGCGGGCCGCGACGGAGAATTCGCTGCTGGTGCAGGTTTTTGGCGTCAATGTGCCGGTGCTGCTGACGGCGACCTATGGGCTGGGTGCGGCCATCGCGGCCTTTGCCGGCGTGCTGGCGGCACCGATCTATCAGGTGTCGCCGCTGATGGGATCGAATATCATCATCGTCGTCTTCGCCGTGGTCGTGGTCGGTGGCATGGGCTCGATGCTGGGCGCGATCGTTACCGGCTATGTGCTCGGTATTGCCGAGGGCTTGACCAAAGTCTTCTATCCGGAGGCATCCAATATCGTGATCTTCGTCATCATGGTCGTGGTGCTTCTTGTCCGGCCCGCGGGCCTTTTCGGGCGGGATGTGTAGGATGACGGAAAACTCCATTGCGGCCGCAGGCATGGACAAACGCAGGACCAGCTACGTGCAGCCTGCGCTGATCATCATCCTGCTCCTCCTGCTGCTGATCGCGCCCTATTATTTCTATCCCGTCTTCCTGATGAAGCTGCTCTGCTTCGCGCTGTTTGCCGCCGCCTTCAACCTACTGCTCGGCTATACAGGTCTCCTGTCGTTCGGGCATGCGACATTCTTCGGCGGCGCGGCCTATATCACGGCCTACACAGTAAAATCCTGGGGATTGCCGCCGGAACTGGCGATCCTGCTCGGTACCGCCGGCGCTGCCTTTCTCGGCCTGGTGATGGGCTTCCTCGCCATCCGCCGCCAGGGCATCTATTTCGCCATGATCACGTTGGCGCTGTCGCAGATGTTCTATTTCTTCTGCGTGCAGTCGCCGCTGACCGAGGGCGAAGACGGCATCCAGTCGGTGCCGCGGGGGCACCTGTTCGGCTTCATCGACCTCGATCAGCCGCTCACCATGTATTTCTTCGTGCTGGCGGTCTTCCTGATCGGGATCGGCGTGATCTGGCGTTTCATCAATTCGCCCTTCGGCATGATCCTGAAATCGATCCGTGACAACGAAGCGCGCGCCATTTCACTCGGCTATTCGGTGGCGCGCTACAAGCTAGGCGCCTTTGTCATGTCGGCGGCGGTGGCGGGGCTTGCCGGCGCCGTCAAGGCACTGGTTTTCCAGTTCGCGACGCTGACGGATGTCGCCTGGCAGATGTCTGGCGAAGTGATCCTGATGACTCTGCTCGGCGGCATCGGCACGATGGTCGGTCCGATTGTCGGCGCCGGTCTCGTTGGGTCGCTGGAAAACTATCTGGCGACATCGGAATTTCCGGTGACGATCATCACCGGCGTGGTGTTCATGGTTTGCGTGCTCCTGTTCCGGCGCGGTATCATCGGCGAGTTCTACGCTTCCAGGGTCGGCCGCTGGCTCGGCTTCCAATACCGGCGGTAATGCAATGGAAACATACGACTATATCGTCATCGGCGCGGGCAGCGCCGGCTGTGTCCTCGCCAACCGCCTATCGAAGGATCTTGGCAATCGCGTGCTGCTACTGGAGGCGGGCGGCAGCGACAATTACCATTGGATTCATATCCCGGTCGGCTATCTCTATTGCATCAACAATCCCCGTACCGACTGGTGTTTTACCAGCGAGACCGAAGCGGGACTGAACGGTCGCGCCATCGGCTATCCGCGCGGCAAGGTTCTGGGCGGCTGCTCCTCCATCAACGGCATGATCTATATGCGCGGCCAGTCGCGCGACTACGACCACTGGCGGCAGCTCGGCTGCCAAGGCTGGGGCTGGGACGACGTGCTGCCCTATTTCCGCGCCTCGGAGGATTTTTATCGCGGCGCCGATGCGATGCACGGCTCCGGCGGAGAGTGGCGCGTCGAAAAAGCCCGTGTCCGCTGGGCTGTTCTCGACGCCTTCCAGCAGGCCGCCTACGAGGCCGGCATACCGAAAACCGACGACTTCAACCGCGGCGACAATGATGGTTCCAGCTATTTCGACGTCAACCAGCGGTCCGGAATCCGCTGGAACACGGCCAAAGCCTTTCTCCGGCCGGTGATGAAGCGCGGCAATCTGACGGTGCTGACCAAGGCGCAGGCAAGGCGGCTTTTAGTCGAACACGGCGCGGTCACTGGGGTCGAAGTTCTCCATGACGGCATGATGAAGCAGTTCGCCGCGAGGAAGGAAACCGTGCTGTCGGCCGGTGCGATCGGCTCTCCGCACATTCTCGAACTCTCGGGGATTGGCCGCGGTGAGGTGCTGCAGCAGGCAGGCATTGATGTGGCAGCCGAAGTCAGAGCCGTCGGCGAGAATCTGCAGGATCATCTGCAGCTGCGTCTGGCCTATAAGGTGACGGGCATTCCGACACTCAACGAGAAAGCCAGCCGGCTGACGGGCAAGGCGATGATCGCGCTCGAATATGCGTTGCGCCGCTCGGGGCCGATGGCGATGGCGCCGAGCCAGCTCGGCATCTTCACCCGCTCCGGACCGGAGAAGGAGACGCCCGATCTGGAATATCATGTTCAGCCGGTGTCGCTGGAGCGTTTTGGCGAGCCGGTGCACAGCTTTCCGGCCATCACGGCAAGCGTTTGTAATCTCCGCCCCGAAAGCCGCGGCTCGGTACATGTGAAGAGCGCCGACTTCACCATCCAGCCGGCGATCCGGCCGCATTATCTTTCGGCCGAAGCGGATCGCCAGGTTGCCATCCGTTCGATCCGGCTGACGCGCAGGATCGCCGCCCAGCCGGCCTTCGCACGCTACAACCCGATGGAGTTCAAGCCCGGGCCGGCCTTCGAGACGGACGAAGAGCTGGCACGCGCTGCGGGTGACGTGGGCACCACGATCTTTCATCCGGTCGGCACCTGCCGCATGGGCGCCGATGGTGAGAGCGTCGTCGATCCGCGCCTGAGATTGCGGGCGCTTGCCCGGCTCAGAATCGCCGACGCCTCAGTGATGCCGACCATCACATCCGGCAATACCAACTCGCCGACCATCATGATTGCGGAAAAGGCGGCGGCGATGATCCTGGCCGACAATCGGTGACATCGCGACCGGTTCAATTCTCCGGCAAGGTGTAGACCGCGCAGGGTTCGGCTATGCCGCGCAGCTTGTGCTCACCCAATGGGATCAAAGGCATCGCCGTCTCCGCCGCGACCGCGCCGGAGACGAGCACGTTGTGGCCGAGCGGCCTGCACAGGCCTTCGAGCCGGCTGACCAGGTTGACTGCGGGGCCGATGGCGGTGAAATCCAGCCGGTTGGCCGCGCCGATATTGCCCCACAGGATCTCGCCGCAATGTAGCGAGGCGCCGAATGGCAGCGGTGGCAGCCCTTCGGCGCGCCGTACCGTGTCTAGATGAGCCATGCCGGCCCGGGCGGCGGCAACGGCGCGCAAGGCGGCATCACAGGCTTGGCCAAGCGTGCCGGTGACCGGGAAGATCGCCAAGACGCCATCGCCGATGAATTTCAGCACTTCGCCGCCGAAGGCATGTACCGCGCCGGCGACGCGGTCGAACCAGGCGTCGAGATTGGCGATCATCGCGTCCGGTTGGGTCACCTCGGACAGCGCGGTGAAATCACGCAGATCGGCACATAGCAGTGCGGCGCGGATGGTCTCGCCGCTGCCGCGGCTCAGCGCTCCGGCCTGCACACGGGCGGCGCTGCGCCGGCCGAGATAGGCTTCGAGCAGTGCGGTCAGAGCGGCACGTGCGGTCAAAGCCGCCAAAGGGGTGGCAGCGAAACGGGTCGCCTGACGCAGCCGATCGATCTCGGCGGCGCCGACCGGGCCGGCCCAGGCCCATTCCAGCATGGCGCCATCCGAAGTCCGCGGCGTCGTGTCAGTCTGCACCGCACCGATCCCTGCCAGCCAGTCGCGCCCGGCCTGGCTGAGCGGATTGCCGGCAAAGCCCAGCGCCTCGATCACCGCGCCGGTGTTCGCCCGCCAAAGCCAGGTGCGGCGGGCGATGATCGGATGCGGTACGGCGAGGCTGAGTGCCCCGCCGGCCAATGGCAAGCCATCGGCCAGCAGCAAGCCGCCGAGTTGAGCCAAAAATTGTTCGGGGCTGGATGAGGCGCCGGCCTCGTCCACCAGCCAGGCAAGAGGCGCGGGCAGATCCATGCCGCGACCATGCCATGCCAATCAGCGGCTGTCACCGCGTCACGCTCGAAAAACCATTAGACATGCTCTAATGCCTGCCGGGGACGACATCAGGCCCCGGATCGCGGCCTGCAGCAGTCTCGGTCAGGCGGCCGAGATAGTGCGCCCAGCCTTTTGCATGGTTGGCGCATTGTTCGGCATTGGGCAGCCCGCTGTGCGTCAGGCGGAGCAGCGTACCGTCAGGCAATTCGGTCAGGTCGATTTCGACCAAGCCCGAACCCGGCGGCACCTCCTCGTCGCCGTCCCAGCCGAAGCTGTAGGCGAGGCGGTGCACCGGCACTACTTCCCGGAAAGAACCGCGAGCGAATTTTTTGCCGGTGACGTTGAGCAGATACAATCCTCCAGGCCGAGGGTCGAGATCGGCCTCCGTTCCCATCCAGCTCAGGATTTTTTCAGGGTCGGTGAGCAGCGCGAACACTGCAGCGGGCGGTGCGGAAATATGCGCTTCGCGGCGGACGACAAGGTCTTCTGGCATCGGTCTCTCCCGTCGTTGCCACGGCTTGCCCGGAGCAAGCCTGGAACGGATCATGTCTCGCCGGCGGCGAAGTGTCCGGGTGCCGATCTGCAGCCGTGTTGCACATCGCGGCGCCTGAGATAGGCACTGTTTTCATTACCACGGCGTCGCCTGAAGGGAAACCTGGTTGCCCGGGCGACGAACGAGCAAAAACCGTCACACTGCTCCCTATTTTGCCGCACCGCCGCGGATGAAATTGATGACGCCGGAGAAATCCTCGCTGCCATGGCCGTCATTGTTGAACAGGCTGTAGAGTTGTGCTGCCTGCGCGCCGAGCGGCGTCGTCGTGCCCGTCGCCATGGCGGCCTGTTGCGAGAGGCGAAGGTCTTTCAGCATCAGCGACGCGGCGAAGCCGGGTTTGTAGCCGTTATTGGCGGGTGAGGTCGGCACCGGGCCTGGCACGGGGCAATAGGTGTTGAGCGACCAGCATTGCCCTGATGAGGTGGAGGCGACGTCGAACAGCGCCTGATGCGACAGGCCGAGTTTTTCGGCGAGCACGAAAGCCTCGCAGACGCCGAGCATGCTGATGCCGAGGATCATGTTGTTGCAGATCTTGGCCGCCTGGCCCGTGCCGGCCTCGCCGCAGTGGATAATGCGCCGGCCCATCTGGGCGAGAACCGGCTCGGCGCGATCAAAGGCATCTTTGGCGCCGCCGCACATGAAGGTCAGCGTTCCGGCTGCCGCACCGCTGGTGCCGCCGGAGACCGGCGCATCGAGCGAAGCACAGCCGGTATCTGCGGCGATCGCATGCGCCTTGCGGGCGCTCGCGACATCCACGGTCGAGCAGTCGATCATCAGCATGCCGGACCGGACGAGGCCGGCAAGCTCGCTCCAGACCGCGACGACATGCGTGCCCGCCGGCAGCATGGTGATGATGATGTCGGCATCACTGACAGCGTCGGGGAGCGAGCCGGTGTCGGCGACACCCGCGTCGGCCGCAGCCTTGCGCGAGGCCTCAGAGAGATCGAAGCCGCGCACTGTGTGCCCTGCCTTGACCAGGTTGGCGGCCATTGGCCCACCCATGTTTCCGAGACCGATGAAAGCTATGGTCGCCATTTGATGTCCTCCCTTGTCATTGCTCGAAAAGTGGGCGCGGATGCGGTGCGAAATAGGAATCGATCACATTCTGGTCGACCTCGGCCAGCGCGCCAGGCGCCCATTTCGGATTGCGGTCCTTGTCAATCACCGCGGCCCGGATGCCCTCGTAGAAATCCGGGCTTTTCAGCACGGCATGTGTGGCGGCGAATTCCATTGCCAGGCAGTCGTCGAGGTTTTGGCTCGTGCGTGCTTGCCGGAGCAGCCGCAACGTGACTTTCATCGAGGTCGGCGAGCGGGTGGTAAGGAGAGCACCGGTGGAGGCGGCAAATTCGCCCGATGTCCAAGCGAGAGCATCAATGATGTCTTCAACAGTGAGGCGGGCAAAGGCGTCTTCGACGACCGCGCGCATGTCCTCCGTGACATCCGGTATAGGCGGGGTTGAAAATTCGGCAATGACGTCGTTGATCTGGTCGGACGAACTGCCTGCCGGCAAGGCGGAAAGTGCTGTCGCCAAAGCCTCCAGCCGCGCATGCGGCACATGCCAGTCGGCCAATCCGGCGGCGAGTGCTGCGGCGGCGCTGGCCGTCGTGCCGGTCAGGCCGAGATAGGTGCCCCATTCGCGGTTGGGCCGCGACAGCAGCCAGGTCGCGCCGACATCGGGAAAGAAGCCGATACCGGTCTCCGGCATGGCGAGTTTCGTCCGATCGGTAACGATCCGGTGGCTGCCGTGTGCGGCAATACCAACACCGCCCCCCATGACGATGCCGTCCATGATCGCGACATAGGGTTTCGGAAAACGGGCGATGCGGCTGTTGAGACGATATTCCTCGCGCCAGAAAGTCTCCGCGAGCGGCGTGCCGGCTTTGCCGCTCTCATAGATCATCCGAATATCGCCGCCAGCGCAGAGCCCCCGGTCGCCCTCGCCGGTGACGAGCACGAGCGCCACGCCGGGATCTGTCTCGAAAGAATCGAGCGCCGTCTCGACCCCGCGCACCATGCCGAGTGTCAGGCTGTTGAGCGCTTTCGGCCGATTGAGGCTGATATGTCCCACCGAACCCGACTTGCCAACAAGGATTTCGGCTCGTTCGTCGCCTTGCAGGAGCATTCCGGTTCCTTTCATGCCACATATGAGGCGATGATGACGCATGTGTGCCGCGATGGCCATAGGCTATGACAAGCTGCAAATTTGATCGATAGGCGCATCTCCTGTCCGCGAAGAGCTTTTCCGAGAAGGGCAGGCGTCAACAGTGGCGAAGTGATCCTGCTGGGGCGGGCGCATAAATGGATAGGAAACAACCTCGGCGCCCTTAGCGGCAATGGCTGGCAGCATTGTTGAACAGTGAACATGAGATCGCCGTTCGTCGTATCGACGCCTGGCATCGCGACAGTGCTTTCAGCTGTACAGCCGGCCGGTTAAGCCCCGCCCCCTTGGGATCCGAAGAACAGGTCGAGACGATTGGCTCGACCCTGTAGGTTGGCGAGGGGTCTTCGCGTCAAATGCCGTCACCCTGCTCGCCACCGGGATAGTACCTTGGGGTTATGTTCGGCCCGGGCGTCTTCCGTCATGTTTTCGTCACAATAATAAATGGAGCGAAGAGGCGAACACCATGACGAATCCTGTGAAACTCGACCGCACGCTCGGACTTTGGTCCGTCGTGCTCTTTGGCCTGGCCTACATGACGCCGATGATCGTCTTCGGCACGTTCGGGGCGCTCGCCTCGACAAGTCAGGGCACGACGGCCATGTCCTATCTGGTTGCTGCTGGGGCAATCCTGCTCACCGCCATCAGTTATGGTGTCATGGCGCGGGTCTATCCCGTCGCCGGATCTGCCTATACCTATGCCCGCAAGTCGATCAGCCCCAGCATCGGCTTTCTCGTCGGCTGGGCGGTGCTGCTCGATTATTTCTTCCTGCCGATGGTGATCTGGCTGATCGGTGCGGCCTACCTGACCTCGGCCTTTCCGACGATCCCGGCCTGGGTGTGGATCATCGGCTTCATCCTGCTGACGACCGTCGTCAATGTCGTCGGCATTGCCTTTGCCAATCGCGTCAATCTGATCCTGATGGTCGTGCAATTGGCGATCCTGGTTGCCTTCGTCTTCCTGGCGGCTCGTTATGTCATTGCGGCCAATGGTCCTGGCGGCCTGGTTTCCGCAAAACCGTTCTTCACCACCGGCGTGCCGTTCTCGGCGTCGATCGCTGGCGCAGCACTCGCCGCCTATTCCTTCCTTGGTTTCGATGCGGTCTCGACGCTGACCGAGGAAACCAAGGATGCCAAGCGCACCATGCCGCTGGCGATCCTCATCACTGCGCTGGCCGGCGGCCTGATCTTCGTCGTCTCCGCCTATTTCACCCAGCTTGCCCATCCCGGCGGCACATTCGCATCGGTCGATGCCGCTGCAACCGAGATCGCCAAGGCGATCGGTGGCGATGTCTTCGTCACCATCTTCCTGGCGACGCTGGTCGTGGCGCAGTTCACCTCCGGTCTCGCCGCCCAGGCCAGCGTCGGCCGCCTGCTCTATGCCATGGGCCGCGACAACGTGCTGCCGTCGAGCTTCTTTGGCAAACTCGATGCCAAATGGCATACACCGCTGCTTAACCTGGTGCTGGTGGGTATTGTCGGCCTGTTGGCTTTGACCATGAACGTCACGACCTCCACGTCATTCATCAATTTCGGTGCCTTCCTGGCCTTCACCGCGGTCAATATCTCGGTGATTGCACTCTATCTCAGGGGTGACGGCCAGGTGAAGCCGCTCGGCGCCATCGTCGGCCTCGTTATCCCGGCGCTGGCGGCGGTCTGCGACCTGTTCCTGCTGTGGAATCTCGATAGCAATGCCAAGATCCTGGGTCTGGTCTGGCTGGTCATCGGCATCGCCTATCTCGCCTACCTGACCCGCTTCTTCCAGGCTGCACCTCCCGAAATGGATTTCGCCGAGTGAGAGCGAGCGAGGCCCGGTTTCGGCCGGGCCTCACGCCATGAACACGCGGAACAGCTCCGCCTGGCTGGAAATGTTGAGCTTGGCGTAGATCTGACGGCGGTGGACCTTGACCGTATTCATCGAAAGTCCGAGCACGGCGGCGAGCGAGAGATTGGAATGCCCCTTGAGGATCAGCGTCACAATTTCCAGTTCGCGTTTGGTCAACAGGGGATGTTCGATCCGGGCCGCCGGCGCGGCGTTCTTGATTTCCAGCGACAGGCTGGGCACATGGCGCCAATGGCGTTCGCCGAATGCACAGACGATCGGACAGGCCGCTCTCAGTTGATCGAGATCGCCATCGGAGAACAGCGGCGCATGGCCGGTGCGCGACAGCGACAGGACCGCGATGAACTCGCGTTCGAGCCGCAGGACGAAGCCGATCTCATCGATGATCTCGGTCGTCGCGTAATGCAGCCGGTAATATTCGGTCTGCTGGAAATCGTCAGGTGCGATATCGCGCATGACAATCATTCGCTCCGTTCCGTCCGTCTTGACGGCATCGTAAAACGGGTCGAGCAGGAAGGCGCCGGCGACATAGCGGTCGACGATGATCGACCGATCGGCGACGATCTTCTCATTGTAGAGATCGAAGGCGTGGCCACTGGGGGAATAAATGAAGCCGTTCATCATCTGGAACGGCGAGATCAGGCGGAGCGCCGAAGCCAGGGCATCCGGAAAGCCGCGCGCGCCGATGGCATTTGCCGCATGCGCAAGCGCTGCGTTCCAAGCGTCGAAGGTAGGCGTCCGGCGCGGCGGTTTTGGGGCGGAATGCATTGGTTGTCTCTGGGCAGGTCTGGTGCGCGGCGGCTCTTGCAGCAAGCGCGCTTTCGGTGGGAAATGCAACAATCGAATGACGGGATGAGCTTATGAACAAGCCGATGACCACGACCGAAGCCGGACATCCGCTCGACCTGCCGGCAACCGAGATCGCCCGCGGCATCCGGGCGGGGGCGTTCACCGCCGAAATGGTGATCGGTGAATCGCTCAGCCGGGCGCGGGCGATCAATGCCACGTTGAACGCGTTCGCTCTTATCCGCGAAGAAAAGGCGATTGCTACGGCGCGTGAAACCGATGCGAAGATCGCACGCGGCGAAACGGTCGGACCGCTGGCTGGAGTGCCCTTCGCCGCCAAGGACCTGACACCGACTGCGGGCGACGTGACGACATTGGGCTCGTGGACCAAAGGCGATTGGGTGCCGACGGAAACCGCGCTGTGCATCCGCCGTTTGCAAGCGGCCGGCGCCATCCTGATCGGCAAGACGACGACACCGGAATTCGCCTATTCGAGCTTCACCAACAGCCCCCGCTGGGGCATCACGCGCAATCCGATCGATCCGCAACGGACTTCCGGCGGCTCTTCCGGCGGCTCGGCGGTGGCGGTGGCCACCGGCGTCGTGCCGTTCGCCGAGGGCACGGATATGGGCGGCTCGGTGCGCATTCCGGCCGCCTTCTGCGGCACGGTCGGGCTGAAGCCCAGCCTCGGGCGTATCCCGATGACCATATTGCCGAGTGTGTTCGACAATATCTCGCATTTCGGGCCGCTGGCGCGCAGCGTGGATGATGCGACGGTCTTCATGACGGTTGCCTGCGGTCCGAGCGATGAGGACATCTCCTCGCTTCCGATAGGCTTCGATTCCGCCAAGGTGGCGCGAAGCGTCGAGGGACGGCGGTTCGCGCTGTCGATGGATCTCGGTTACTATCACATCCAGCCCGAGGTCGAGGCGTCGATCCGAAATGCCGTGGGCGAATTGCGCAAGGCGGGAGCGATCGTCGACGAGGTGCCGATGCACTGGTCGCGCGCCGTCAATGACGAGTGGTTCGATCTCTGGTGCGTGTTCATGTCGGCCTATTTCGGCGACACGATCACAACTCATCGCGACCGCATGGATCCGAACGTCGTCTCGATGATCGAGCGCGGCCTGAGCTTCAACGCCACGACATATAAAAGGGTGGAACTGCTACGCACCGCCATGTGGCGCGACATGGCCGGGATTTTCGAGAATTACGACGCGCTGCTTTGCCCGACCTGCGCCATCACCGCGCCATTGGTGACCGAAACCGACGATGATTATGTCGTCGACCTGCCGGATGGGCGGTTCAAGGGGTTGGATCTGACCTGTCCGTTCAACATGCTGCCGCAGTTGCCGGCGCTGTCGCTTCCGGTCGGCCGCGCGACCAACGGCTTGCCGGTCGGCCTGCAGCTTGTCGGCAGACGTTTCGCCGACGAAGAGGTTCTGGGCTTTGGTGCTGCACTTGAGGCGCGTTTCGCTCGACCAGACGCGATGTAAAACATATTTCAGCTTTTCGGCTCACTCCCTTTCAACAAGGTCTGAGCAATACCTGCAGCGACGGTAACATGCGCGCGACAAGCCTCCGCAGCGGCTTCTGGATCATTGCGGTCGATAGCGGCGAAGATCTCGCGGATCTGTGCCGGACCTGAAGTCGTCCGGTTTGTCGTCGACAGCGTCATGACGCGCAGGCGCGAAATGCGGCCATTGAGCCGGCTAACGATATCCCAGGCGATGTTGTGGCCGCTGGCTTCGAATATGACAGAATAGAATTCCGTCGTGGCGTCGAGAATGCCGGGTGGTGAATTCTGTTGCGAGCAGCGATCGAGCTCGTCGAGCGCCTGCCGCAGCTTTGTCTTGATCCGCTCGTCGGCCACCCGGGCACAGTCGGCCACCGCCGTTGATTCGAGCGCGGCGCGGATGTCGTAGATCTGCCGCGCATCGTCCCAGCTGAGGCGGGCGACGATCGGCCCCTGCTTGGCTAGCATCTCCACCAGTCCCTCCGCCTCGAGATGGCGGATCACTTCGCGGATGACGGATCGGGAAACGCCGAGCTGGTCGCAGAGCGTGCGCTCCACAAGCCGCGCTCCCGGCTCGAACAGACCGGCAATGATGGCGCGTCGCATGCGGTCGAGCGCTATTTCCCGAAGGGTTACGGGCGGGGTTTCGATGCGGAGGGCCGCTAGATTCTCGACAGTCTTGGTCATGGCTTTGTGTAGCCGCAAATTTTTTTTTGCACAAGTCTTGACACTCGGTCTTATGGTATACCAACATATGATGAGACAAATGGACAGGAGGATGCCGTGGCGGCAACCATTCGCAAGACTTTGCTGCACGTGGAAACCACGCTGATCGAAGGTGGCCGTGAGGCGCCGACGCCGCTCAAGCTGATCGCGGCGATGGCGGTGGTGAAGAATCCCTGGGCGGGGCGTGGCTTCGTCGAAGACCTCAAGCCGGAGATCCATGCTGTCGCCCCCGTGCTGGGTGAGTTGCTGACCAGGATGATCATCGACACGGCCGGCTCTGGCGCCGTGGTGGAAGGTTACGGCAAGTCGGCTGTGGTCGGTCTCGATGGCGAGGTCGAGCATGCCTCGGCCCTGATCCACACGCTGCGCTTCGGCAATCACTACCGCACGGCCGTCGGGGCAAAGTCCTATCTCGCCTTCTGCAACACGCGCGGCCCGGCCAATGCGCCGATCATGATCCCGCTGATGGACAAGAATGACGAAGGCCGCCGTTCACATTACCTGACGATCCAATGCGCCATCCCGGATGCGCCGGCGGCCGACGAGATCGTCATAGCATTGGGTGCTTCGATCGGCGGCCGTCCGCATCATCGTATCGGCGACCGTTACCAGGACCTTAGGGAGTTGGGCCACGATGTTGCAAACCCTGCAGCGGTCTAAGACAGTTTCGGGCGCTGCCTATGTCGAGCGCGGAGAGGGCGACGAGACGCTCGTCCTTATCCACGGCGTGGGCATGCGCATCGAAGCCTGGGGACCGCAGATCGATGCGCTCGCATCCCTATCGCGGGTGATCGCGGTCGATCTGCCGGGCCACGGTCTTTCTGTGTCGCTTGGCAGGCCGCCGCAGCTCTCCAATTTCGTCGAGTGGTTCGACCGGTTTCTCAACGAGATGGATATTGGCCGGGTCAATGTCGCCGGCCATTCCATGGGTGCATTGATTGCGACCGGCATCGTGGCAACGGCGCCGGAGAAGGTACGCCGCGTGGCCCTGTTGAACGGCGTGCACAAGCGCAGCATCGGCGCGCGCGAGGCGGTCGAGGCACGGGCCGATGAGATCGTCAGCGGCTCCTTCGATCGTGAAGCGCCGCTGGAACGCTGGTTTTCCCACGAGGAGACGACGAGTGGCGCTTATCGGCTGGTGCATGATTTGCTTCAGGCCGTCGACGCTGCCGGCTATGCGACCGCCTATCGGGCATTTGCGACAGGGGATTCGGTCTATTCGGATTGTTGGGCTCGCGTCGCCTGTCCGGCGCTGTTTCTCACCGGTGACGGCGACCTGAATTCAACGCCGAAAATGGCGCAAGACATGGCCGCCGCAGCGGCGCATGGAAGGGCAGTGGTGATCAATGGCCATCGTCACATGGTCAATCTCACCGCGCCGGAACACGTGAACGCGGCTTTGGCCGACTGGTTGACATGGGAGGTGGGGAATGACGTTTGAACCCAGAGCCTTGCGTGATGCATTCGGCGCGTTCCTGACGGGCGTGACCGTGGTGACCACGACGACCGAGGACGGCGCGCCGATCGGTTTCACGGCCAACAGTTTTACCAGCGTTTCGCTCGATCCGCCGCTGCTGCTCGTCTGCCTCGCCAAGACCTCGCGAAATTACCAGACGCTGACCACGGCAAAAGGCTTTGCCGTCAACATCCTCTCCGAAGGGCAGAAGGACGTCTCCAACACCTTTGCGCGGCCGGTCGAAGATCGCTTCGCGGCGGTCAACTGGAAGACAGGCCCGTTCGGCTCGCCGGTCTTCGCCGATGTCGCCGCCTGGTTCGACTGTTCGATGCACCAGCTCGTCGATGCCGGCGATCACGTGATCCTGCTCGGTAAGATCGAAGGCGTCGAGAATACCGGCAAAACCGGCCTCGGCTATGCGCGCGGCGGCTATTTCACGCCGGCACTGGCCGAGAAGACGCTGCTCGCCAATACAGATGGAAGCCTCCTGCTCGGCATTGTCGCGGAGCGGGATGGCGAAATCCTGCTGGTCGACGACGGCAAGGGCGGCTGGACATTGCCTTTCGTCGAAAAGGGCGAAACCGATGGCATCGAGGCGCTGGAAAACTATGCCGCCGATGAAATCGGGCTCACCAGCCAGACCGGGCTTCTCTACTCGGTCTATGAGGACACCAAGACCGGCCGCCAGCATGTCGTCTATCGCGCCACGCTCGGTGCGGGCGAACCGAAATCGGGAAGACTGTTTCCGGTGCAGGATCTTCCGGTCGCCGCCATCGCCGACAATGCGGTGCGCGAGCTCGTGAAGCGCTATTCTGCGGAAAGCATGCTGGGCAATTTCGGCGTTTATTTCGGCGATCAGGATAAGGGCCGGGTGCATGCCGTGGCCACGAAAGGGTAAGTCATGAAATTCTCGCTGTTCGTCCATATGGAACGGCTGAATGCCAGCCAGAACCACAAGGAGCTCTACGAAGAGTTCATTGCGCTGTGCGACATCGCCGACAAGGGTGGCATGCACGCGATCTGGACCGGCGAGCACCATGCGATGGATTTCACCATTGCACCGAACCCGTTCGTCAACATCGCCGATCTGGCGCGCCGCACCAAGAATGTCCGCCTCGGCACCGGCACGGTGATCGCGCCGTTCTGGCACCCGATCAAGCTTGCCGGCGAAGCGGCGATGACTGACATCATCAGCGATGGCCGGCTCGATATCGGCATCGCCCGCGGCGCCTATAGTTTTGAATATGAGCGGCTGTTGCCGGGCCTGGATGCCTGGGGCGCTGGCCAGCGCATGCGCGAGCTTATCCCGGCGGTCAAAGGTGTCTGGGCCGGTGACTATGCCCATGACGGCGAGTTCTGGAAATTTCCCTCCACCACCTCGGCGCCGAAGCCGTTGCAACAGCCGCATCCGCCGATCTGGGTGGCGGCTCGCGATCCCAACAGCCATGAATTTGCCGTCGCCAATGGCTGCAATGTCCAGTGCACGCCGCTCGCCAATGGCGAGGCCGAAATCGCCAGTCTGATGGAGCGGTTCACGGCGGCCTGCGCCAAGGCGACAGAAGTGCCCCGGCCGAAGATCATGCTGCTGCTCCACACCTATGTCGGCAGCGACCAGGCCGATATCGCCCAGGCGGCGAAGGAATTGAGCGTCTATTACAACTATTTCTTTGCCTGGTTCAAAAACCAGCGGCCGATCAGCCAGGGGCTGATCGAGCAGTTGACCGAGGAGGAGTTGAACGCCAATCCCAACCTCGCGCCCGAGACGATGATGGCCAACATGCCGATCGGCAACGCCTCCGAAGTCATCAGGCGGCTCAAGGTCTACGAGGACCTCGGCTATGACGAATATTCCCTCTGGATCGACAGCGGCATGAGTTTCGAGCGCAAGAAGGCGTCGCTCGAACGTTTCATCGCCGATGTCATGCCGGCATTCCAGTGAGGCGGTCATGCAGAGCTTTCAGCAATTCATAGACGGCACATTCGAAGACGGTTCAGCCCGTTTCGACTCGGTCGATCCGGCGACCGGCACCATCTGGGCATCGATGCCCGAGGCGCGGGAAGACGATGTGGACCGCGCCGTCAAGGCCGCGGAGCGGGCGCTCTGGAGCGGACCCTGGCCGGCAATGACGGCAAGCGCTCGCGGCAAGCTGCTCTACCGGCTCGCCGACCTTGTCCAGGCGAACGCTCCGCGGCTGGCTGAACTCGAAACCCGCGACACCGGCAAGATCATCCGTGAAACCTCGGCGCAGATCGCCTATGTGGCGGAATATTATCGCTATTATGCCGGCCTTGCCGACAAGATCGAGGGCGCGACGCTCGCCATCGACAAGGCCGACATGGATGTCTGGACGCGTCGCGAACCGGTGGGCGTGGTCGCCGCGATCGTGCCGTGGAACAGCCAGCTGTTTCTCGCCGCGGTCAAGATCGGGCCGGCGCTGGCCGCTGGATGCACGCTGGTGGTCAAGGCCTCCGAGGATGGCCCGGCGCCGCTGCTCGAATTCGCACGCCTTATCGACGAGGCCGGTTTCCCCAAGGGCGTCGTCAATGTCATCACCGGCTTCGGCCCGTCCTGCGGCAGCGCTCTGACCCGCCATCCCGGCGTTGCCCATATAGCCTTTACCGGCGGTCCCTCGACAGCGGCGCAGGTGGTGCGCAATTCGGCGGACAATCTCGCCAGCACGTCGCTGGAACTCGGCGGAAAGTCGCCGTTCATCGTCTTTGCCGATGCCGATCTCGAAAGTGCGGCCAATGCCCAGGTCGCCGGCATTTTCGCCGCGACCGGGCAGAGCTGCGTTGCCGGCTCACGCCTCATCGTCGAGGCATCGATCAAGGATCGCTTCGCGGCGATGCTGAAGGCCAAGGCCGAAGCGATCCGTATCGGCTCACCGCTCGACATGGCGACGGAGGTCGGCCCGCTGTGTACGCGCCGCCAGCGCGACGGCATCGAAAAAGTGGTCGCCGCGTCGATCAATGCCGGGGCCAAGCTGGTGACCGGCGGCCGGGTCGGCGAGGGCAACGGCTTCTACTATCTGCCGACTATCCTTGACTGCGACGGCGTCAACGCGCCGTCGGTCGAGACCGAGCTGTTTGGTCCGGTCCTGTCGGTCATCTCATTCGCCAACGAGGAAGAGGCGGTGGAACTGGCCAATTCCACCCGCTACGGTCTTGCCTCCGGAGTCTTTACCCAGAACCTCACCCGCGCGCACCGCATGGCCAAAAAGATCCGCGCCGGCATCGTCTGGATCAACACCTACCGCGCCGTTTCGCCCGTTGCGCCCTTCGGTGGCTACGGCCAGTCGGGTCACGGCCGCGAGGGCGGCCTGGCGGCGGCGCTGGATTTCACCCGCACCAAGACGGTCTGGCTCAGGACGTCGGACGATCCATTCCCCGATCCCTTCGTGATGCGGTGACGCCATGTTCTACGAGATCCGCACCTACAGGCTGAAGAACGGCGCCATTCCAGACTATCTCAAAGTCGTCGGCGAGATCGGCATCGCCATCCAGAAGAAGCATCTCGGCAATCTCATCGGCTACTTCTCCTCGGAGATCGGGCCGATCAACGAGATCGTCCACATCTGGGGTTTCGAGAGCCTCGATGATCGCCAGGCGCGGCGCGCCCGCCTCGCCGCCGATCCGGAATGGCAGGCCTTCCTGCCAAGCATCCGCGACCTCATCGTCACTGCGGAAAACAAGATCATGACGCCGGCGGCCTTTTCGCCGCTCGGCGGGACCAAGCCTGCCTAACGACAACCAGACGACCAAGCAAAAGGAAAAGGGAACATGAAAAACAAGATTGCAATTGCACTTCTCACCGCCACGCTCGGCTTTGCCGGCATGGCGCGTGCGGAAGACATGGTGTTCACCAGCTGGGGCGGCACCACGCAGGATGCGCAGAAGACCAACTGGGCCGAGAGCTTCACCGAAGCGACGAAGATCAACGTCACCCAGGACGGCCCGACCGACTACGGCAAGATCAAGGCCATGGTCGAATCCGGTAACGTGACCTGGGACGTTGTCGACGTCGAAGGCGACTATGCCGTGCAGGCGGGCAAGAAGGGCCTGTTGGAAAAGCTCGATTTCTCGGTCATCGACAAGTCCAAGCTCGACCCGCGCTTCGTCACCGACTATTCGGTCGGCAGCTTCTATTATTCCTTCGTCATCGGTTGCAACAAGGACGCCATCAAGGACTGCCCGAAAACCTGGGCCGACCTGTTCGACACCAAGAAATTCCCCGGCAAGCGCGCCTTCTACAAGTGGTCTGCGCCCGGTGTGATCGAGGCAGCATTGCTGGCCGACGGCGTGCCGGCGGACAAGCTCTATCCGCTCGATCTCGAGCGCGCCTTCAAGAAGCTCGACACGATCAAGTCCGACATCGTCTGGTGGGATAGCGGTGCCCAGTCACAGCAATTGCTGGCTTCCGCCGAAGCACCGTTCGGCTCGTTCTGGAACGGCCGCCTGACCGCGCTGGCCGCGACCGGTGTCAATGTCGAGACCTCCTGGACGAACAATATCACGGCAGCCGACGCGCTCGTCGTGCCGAAGGGCGCCAAGGACAAGGCTGCAGCGATGAAATTCATCGCCAATGCCACCAGCGCCATGGCGCAGGCGCAGTTCGCCACCACGACCGGCTATGCGCCGACCAATCTCGACTCCAACACGCTGATGGATGGCAAGATTCGCCAGACATTGCCGGACATGCAGGCCGATACCCAGGTCAATGCCGACATGGATTACTGGGCGGATCATCGCGACGAGATCGGCACCCGCTGGTATGCTTGGCAGGCCAAGTAATTTGAACCGGAGCGGGCCGGTTGCCGGCCCGCTCGCACCCTCTTTCTGGATCATGATCCTATGGCCACTTCAGCAGTGATTACGGGCACAAGCGTCGAGCGCAGGCGAAATGGCAGTTTCAGCTATGTGCTGCCGGCGCTGGTGCTGATCGCGCTGTTCTTCGTCGTGCCGGTATTGATGCTGCTGCTGCGCAGCGTGCTGGAGCCGCAGCCTGGCTTGCAGAATTATGCCGAGCTTCTCGGCTCGACCACCTATCTCAGGGTCTTCCTCAATACATTCACCGTGGCCGGCCTGGTCACCCTCATCTCGGTCCTGATCGGCTATCCGGTCGCCTGGCTGCTTGCCATCATGCCGGAACGCTGGTCGCGGCTGGTGCTGGCAATCATCATCCTGTCGATGTGGACCAATCTGCTGGCGCGCACCTATGCCTGGATGGTGCTCTTGCAGCGCACCGGCGTGATCAACAAGACGCTGATCGGCCTCGGCCTGATCGACCAGCCGCTGGCGCTGGTCAACAATCTGGTCGGCGTCACCATCGGCATGACCTATATCATGCTGCCCTTCGTCATCCTGCCGCTGATGGGCGTCATCCGCTCGATCGATCCGGCGACTCTTCGGGCAGCCGCGCTCTGCGGTGCCAACAAGGCGCAGTGCTTTTTCCGCGTCCTGCTGCCGCTGTCGCTGCCCGGCATCGCCGCTGGGGCGCTCATGGTCTTCGTCATGTCGCTCGGCTATTTCGTCACTCCGGCCCTGCTCGGCGGTACGGCCAATATGATGCTGGCGGAACTGATCGCCCAGTTCGTGCAGTCGCTGGTCAACTGGGGCATGGGCGGTGCCGCAGCACTGGTGCTGCTGGTGGTGACGCTGGCGCTCTATGCGGTGCAGCTGCGCTTCGTCAATCCCAACAGGGCGAGGTAGGCGATGCTGCTCGATTTCGACAAGCTTGGCGGACTTCGCATATTCCTGGTCGGGCTGGTGGTCGTCGTCTGCCTGTTCCTGATCCTGCCGATCGTGTTCATCGCGGCCCTGTCCTTCGGCTCGTCGCAATGGCTGATCTTTCCGCCGCCGTCCTGGACGTTTCGTTGGTACCAGGAACTGTTTGCCGATCCGCGCTGGTTCCTGTCGGCGCTGACCAGCCTGAAAATCGCGGCCATCGTCACCGTTCTCTCGGTGGTGATCGGCTTTCTCGCCGCGCTCGGCCTCAATCGCGGCACGTTCGTTGGTCGGGATGTGCTGCGTGCGCTATTCCTCACCCCGATGATCCTGCCGGTCGTCGTGCTTGCGGTGGCGCTTTACGCGCTCTTCCTCAGGCTGAACCTCGCCGGGACGACAATCGCCTTCGTCATCGCCCATCTCCTGATCGCCCTGCCGTTCTCGATCATTTCCATCGGCAATGCGCTCGAGGGTTTTGACAAATCGATCGAGGATGCGGCCGTGCTCTGCGGCGCCAGCCCCTGGGAGGCGCGGTTGAGAGTCACCGTGCCGGCGATCAGCCACGGCATTTTCGGCGCCGCGATCTTCTCCTTCCTCGCCTCCTGGGACGAGGTGGTGCTGGCGATCTTCATGGCCAGCCCGACATTGCAGACGCTGCCGGTCAAGATCTGGTCGACGCTTCGCCAGGACCTGACGCCGGTGATCGCCGCCGCTTCCACACTTCTTATCGCCTTCACCATCGTTTTGATGATCGTGGCGGCGCTCTTCCGCAAGGGACGAAAAGCATGAGCGAAGCCTTTCTCAGCATTCGCGGCCTCCGCAAGGTCTATGGCCCGGTCACGGCGATCAAGAATGTCACCATGGATGTTGCCGAAGGCGAGTTCATGACCTTTCTCGGTCCTTCGGGTTCGGGCAAGTCGACGACGCTCTATATCCTTGCCGGCTTCCAGGACCCCAGTGAGGGCGATATCCTGCTGAAGGGCAAGACCTTGCTGGCGACGCCCTCCCATAAGCGCAATATCGGCATGGTGTTCCAGCGCTATACGCTGTTTCCGCATCTGTTGGTCGGCGAGAACGTAGCCTTTCCGCTGCGCATCCGCCGCCGACCGCAGGCCGAGATCGCCGAGCGCGTCAAGGCGGCGCTGAAACTCGTGCGGCTGGAAGGTTTCGAGGACCGCAAGCCGGCGCTGATGTCCGGCGGCCAGCAGCAGCGCGTCGCACTGGCGCGAGCGCTGGTCTACAATCCGCCGGTGCTGTTGATGGACGAGCCGCTTTCGGCGCTCGACAAGAAGCTGCGCGAAGAGATCCAGTATGAAATCCGTCGCATCCATCAGGAAACCGGCGTGACGATCCTCTACGTCACCCATGACCAGGAAGAGGCGTTGAGACTTTCCGATCGTATCGCCGTATTCAGCCAGGGCGAGATCGACCAGATCGGTACCGGAAAAGAGCTCTACGCCAACCCGGCGACCCGCTTCGTCGCCGGCTTCATCGGCGACAGCAATTTCATCGACGCCAGGATCGATGCGACAGACGGCAAGCAGGCGCGGGTCGTGCTTCCCGACGGGACCGTCGTCGCGGGCGTGCCGATGCATGGGGCCAAGGCGGAAAGCGGCAAGGCGTCGCTGCTGCTGCGTCCGGAGCGTATAGAGCTGGAAGCGGGCCTGGTTCCCGGCGCTTTTGGCGGCGTCGTGCGCGACCTGACATTCCTCGGCAACAACATCCATGTTCTGGTCGAGCCCAAGGGTGTACAGCCGGTCTCGGTGCGTCTGCCGTTCGGCCATGGGGCGCTGGCCGGCCTCGCGGTCGGGCAGGATGTGTCATTGAGATTCAGCCCGGAAAGTGCACACGTTTTCATGTGAGCTGCGATGACCTATCGCAGCAAATCATGCGGGGAGGTGCCGCCTGTGTCGCGCGCACTGCTGCCAGGCGTTTCCTGCCCGTCGATAAAACCCATGTCGCGCTGCAGATGCAGCGGGAACTCGCCGAGGTTGACATAACGGGTCCTTGACCGGGTGATCGAGACCTTGGACAGGCCGGTCAGAAGGACGGCGGCAAGCCTTGTCAGTGCCGACTGCTTCGGCGATGCGGCGAGCAAATTCATCGGAATGAGCCTTTTCGAATGCTGTTGATCGAGGATAGTATCCGCGCAGTGTCGCGTTCTTTCCAATCGAAGATCGGACAGCATTCATAAGGGGGCTTTATCGATCTATGGTCTGGCAGCTACCGCCGCTCCCTGCGATCCGCGTGTTCGAAGCCGCTGCGCGCCTGGGCAATTTCACGCGGGCGGCGGAAGAACTGGGAATGACCCAGGCTGCCGTCAGCTACCAGATCAAGGTGCTGGAGGAGCGCGTCGGCGCCCCGCTGTTCATCCGGAAAGCACGGCAAGTCACATTGACGGAAACCGGTGACGCGCTTGCCAGTCGGGCGACGCAGGCTTTCTCGCTGCTGTCGGAAGCCTACCGGTCCGCCCGGGATGGGGCAGCTGGGCAATTGTCGATCACCACCATGCAGACCTTTGCCTCGAACTGGTTGTCCGAGCGGCTGGGCCTGTTCCAGCAAGCCCATCCCGACATTGCCGTCCGCCTCGACACGTCCAACCGCATGATCGATCTCACCAAGGAGGAAATCGATATCGGTATTCGCGTCGGCGCGGGTGAGTGGGCCGGGCTGACGTCGCACTTTTTGTTCAAGTCAAACTATACGCCCATGCTTAGCCCCCGGCTTGCGGACAGCGTCGGCGGTATAAGGGAGCCCGCCGATCTCTACAAAATCCCGATCCTCGGCCACACCGATCCGTGGTGGACTGTGTGGTTCAAAGCGGTTGGAAGCGAATATCGGCCAGAGCGTGTCCGGCCCGGCCCGATGCTGGGGGCGCAATTCTATGAAGCGGTGGCCGCGATTGCCGGACAGGGCGTCGCCATACTGACGCGCAATCTTTATCAGGCGCATATTGCCGATGGCCGCCTGGTCCAGCCGTTCCCGATCGAGGGGTCGGATGGCCACAGCTACTGGCTTGTCTATGCGACCGATCGGAGGAACATGCTGAAAATCAAGCTGTTCAGGGAATGGCTGCTGGACCAGACGAAGACGCTGAGGAAGAGCGATTGATGGTCTGGCTGTAGACTTGAGCGTGGTGATGAAGGGTCGGGCAATTGCGTTTGACCGCATACCCCCCTCTGTCCTGCCGGACATCTCCCCCTCAAGGGGGGAGATTGGCCAGAGGCACGAGCCTTGGCTCAAATATTTGTCGAGGGCCGGGTTTGAAACGCTTGTGTTGGGCAGGGCGGTGAGCCATCCAATCTCCCCCCTTGAGGGGGAGATGCCCGGCAGGGCAGAGGGGGTGAGCCACAAGCGATAGCTCCCAATAATGGCTTGTTCACGATAGGGGGCTTAAGGCGCTACGGGTGCCAGGCAGCGCGGCAGGTCCGGCCTGCCGCGCATTCCGCCATCACATTCGCGCTACGCTGCTTGCGCTGCCGCCGTCATCTCTTCCACCAATTTCCGCGCGGCGACGAAGTCCACCTTGCCGGTGCCCAGGACAGGAACCTTGCCGACCCGCACTTCGGCCGGCACCATCATCTCCGAGGCGCCCCTGGACTTGGCGAAGGCGAGGAAGTCGGCGCGGGTGGCGTTCGGCGCTTCCGTCAACAACACCAGTCGTTCGCCCTTCTTGGCGTCGGGCACCGCGCTGACGGCGGTCAACTGCCCAGGCCAGAACTCGGCGGCCAGGGTTTCGACCGCGGCCAGCGAGATCATCTCGCCGCCGATCTTGGCGAAGCGCTTGGCGCGGCCGCGGATCTTGACGAAGCCGTCTTCGTCGACAGTGACGATATCGCCGGTGTCGTGCCAGCCATCGGTCGGCGGATCGATGACGCCAGGATTTTCGGCGCGGAGATAGCCGGCCATGACATTGGCGCCGCGGACATAAAGGCGGCCGCCCTCGTCGATGCCGGGCACCGGTTCGAGCTTCCATTCCATGCCGGGCAACAATTTACCGACTGTGCCGGACTTGTTGTACATCGGCGTGTTGATCGAGATCACCGGCGCGGTTTCGGTGACGCCGTAGCCTTCGAGGATGCGGAGTCCGAATTTCTCCATATAGGTCTCGCGGGTCGAGGCCTTTACCGGCTCGGCGCCGGAGAAGATGTAGCGGATCGAGCGGAAATCGTAAGGGTGCGCGGTCCGGGCATAGCCGTTCAGGAAGGTGTCGGTGCCGAAGATGATTGTCGCGTTGGAAATGTAGATCAGCTCCGGGACGACGCGATAGTGCAGGGGTGACGGGTAGAAATAGACCGGCACGCCCGAGATCAGCGGCAATATCGTGCCGGCCGTCAGGCCGAAGGAATGGAACACCGGCAGGATGTTGAACACCTTGTCGCCGCTGTGGAAATCGATGCGGGCAGCGGCCTGGGCGGCATTGGACAGGATGTTGCGGTGGGTTAGCACCACGCCTTTCGGCGTGCCCTCGGAGCCCGAGGTGAAGAGGATCACGGCCGGATCGTCGGGCGCACGCTTCACCAGTGGTCGGGCTTTGTGAAGGAGGCCGCGGATCTTGTCGAACAGGCTCACCTGGGCGCGGAGGTCGTCGAGCCAGACGATTTTCACCTGCTTCTGCAGTTCCTCGACCACCGGGCCAAGCTTGGCCTGGGTGACGAAGGCGCGGGAGGTCAGCACATGCTCGACCTTTGCCGCCTTGCAGGCGGAGAGAATATTGGCGGCACCGGCGGTGAAGTTCAGCATGGCCGGCACTTTGCCCGCTGTCATCAGCCCCAGGATCGTGGCGGCAGCGCCATTGGCATTCGGCAGCATGACACCGATATTGTCCTCGGCAAACATCGTGCGGAACTTGGCGCCGAGCACGGCGGCACCGGTGAGCAGCTTGCCGTAAGTGAGTTTGCCGGTGACCGGATCCTCGACGGCGAGCTTCTTCATGCCGTATTCCTGCGCAGCATCGACGACACGCTCCAGCAGCGTGGAGGACGTATCCGAAGTCCGGAACATCAGGTCCGACATCACCTTGTAGAGGGCGGCACCGGCGGCGGTGCGACGCTTGCGGCCCTTGAGTTCGGCGGGGACTTCCAGCTTGACCGGTTCGAGAACGGTGACCTTGACCTTGGGGAACCAGCGGCGGCGGATCTTGCCGTCGTTCATATAGGAGGCATAGCTCTTTTCCAGGCCGTCGATGCGAACGGGTACGACCATGGCGCCGGTCTTGTCGGCCACCATGGCCGCGCCGTCATAGACCTTCATCAGCGTGCCGGTGACAGTCAACCGTCCCTCCGGGAAAATGCCGATCGGATGGCCGTCCTGGACCACCTTGATCAGCGACCGGGTCGCCATCGGCTTGGTCGGGTCGAGCGGCAGGAATTTGGCGAATTTCAGGAACGGCTTCACCCACCAGGCCTGGGCGATCTTGTAGTCGACCGCGAAGACCGGCTCTTCTTCGGTGATAGCAAGCGCCAGGGCACCGTCGAGCAGGCTGACATGGTTGAGCGCGATGATCGGGGCCGGGCCGGCCTTCTTGATGTTCTCCAGCCCATCGACTTCCAGCCGCATGAAGGCGCGGAACAGGATGGAGATGAAATCGCGGAACGGGTCGGTCGGCAGGGTCTTGAGCATTACCCAGGCGACGACAAGATTGATCACGCCGAGACCGATGAGGATTTCAGGGATAGTCAAACCAAGCTTCTGCAAGCCGGCGACAATGCCGAGGCCAACGGTGATGAACAGCGCCGAGAGCACATTGGCGGCGCCGATGACGCGGGCGCGGTGGTCTTCATGCGCCCAGGTCTGCAGTGCTGCGAAGGTCGGCACCGCGACAAAGGCGCCGGCGAGCGCGAGGCCGGCAAGGTCGATGGCGACGCGGATGGTGTTCGGACCGGCGAAGAAGGCGCTGATATCAGTCGCATGCGTTGCGGAATGCAGGCCCCAGAGGTTCCAGGCAAGATCGAGGCTGAAGACGGCAAGCAGGGCGGTGCCGACCGGGGCTGGCAGCAGGACGACGCGACCAGCAGACATCCAGGCCGCAATCGCCGAACCGACAGCAACGGCAATGGCGAAAACGGTGAGATAGACAGGCACGATGATTTCCGAACCGCCGAGCAGGTCCTTGACCATGGGCGGCAGGATGGAGAGCACGAAGGCGCCGACAAGCCAGAACCAGCAGTTCATCAGAGCCGAGCGCCATAGCCGCTTGTCGTGGCGGATTTCCGTGACGAGGTTATAGCTCGAACGGATGATGTTCCTGTCGATGGCGAGGTCGGGCGCTTTGCGACCGGTGGCGGGGATCATCCGGCTCGACAGCCAGCAGATCACCGAAAGGCCCATCATCATCGCGCCGAACACCAGCACGTTGCCGCCCTTTTCAAAGGCAAAGGCGGCGGTGATGGTGCCTGAAAGGATGGCAATGAAGGTGCCGCCCTCGATCCAGGCATTGGCCTTGGGCAATTCCTTGCGCTCGAGGTGGTCGGGCAGGATGCCGTATTTGATCGGGCCGAACAGCGATGAAACGACACCGAAGCCGAACAGAGAGAGCATCAGGACCCAGATCGAGGAGAAAGCGAGGCCAATGACGGCGAGCGCGGCAACGGCGATTTCGCACCGCTTCAGGAGTTCGGCAATTTTTGCCTTGTCATATTTGTCGGCAAGTTCGCCGGCGATGGCCGAAAACAGCAGGAAGGGCACGATCAGGATCACGCCGGCAAGGGTCACCAGTGCTTCGCCATCGGAGGCGCTCATCTGCACGAGAATCAGGAACACCAATGTGTTCTTGAGGAAATTGTCGTTGAACGCGGTGAGGAATTGCGTCCAGAACAGCGGCGCGAACTTCTTCGACGTCATGAGATTGCGTTGCATCGGGCTTCCCTTTCGGTGTCGGGAGAGAAAGCCACAGAGTTGGTTACGCAAATCTTTCTGCGTTCAACAACTCTGTGGTGTGGTTAAGACTTGTTAATTCGCGTCGGTGCCTTTGATGCCGAAGAGCAGCTTCTCTGTCTTGGCGTCTTCGACCTTGCGGATCAGTTTTTCTGCTTCCTGGTTGTCGCGCAGCGTCTTGGTAACATTCACCGTCGTCTGCACCAGCATCAGAATACCCATGGTGAGATAGCCTTTGCCCCAAAGGTCGAGCGGCATCAGGTAAATGCCGAGCGCCAGCATGAGTGCTGCGACGCCGAAGCTCAAATAAGAAAAGCTGATCCAGGCCGGGGAATGTTTCTGGAAACCTTCATTCATGATCGTGTTCCTTTGATTGAGTTGAAGACGTTCAGGTGCCGGGGTTCATTCGCAATTTGAGACGGGCAAGCACGTCGTCGACGGACCGACGTAAGGGCGTGCCGCAACCAGCGTCCGCCAGCCTGTCGATGATCGTGGCCGGATCGACCGCGCCGTCCATGCCGGCCAGGGCCGCTGCGGTCAGGTCGACTTGCTGCTGGCGACGACGCAGGCGTTCCAGGGTTTCCTCGGCGTCGCGCAAGGTCGCGAGACCTTCGGGCATGGCGTGGCTGAGGCGCTGGGTGCTTTCGGTGGCCCGCACCAGCCGTTCACCGCGCTTGAGTTCGCGCAACCGCATTTCGGAAGCGAGGACGACGGCCTGCAGCTTGGAAATCTCAGCGGCGAACTGCGCCTGCGCTTTCACGGAGGTTTCGCACTCCGTTTCGATCAGCGCGATGGCTTCCGCGGCATCGCGTGCCAGGGCGTGCTTGCCCTGTTCGAGCGCCGCAATGGTGCGCTCTTCCAGGTCTTTCAGCCTTGCGACGAGGGCGCGGTGCTGTGCCTCTTCCTGCTGGTTCTGGGCAATCGCCATGGCGACGGCATGTCTTGCAGTCTGGATGGCGTCGGCGGCCTCGCGGATCTGTTGGGCCAGAAGCGGCAGGGCGTGACGATCGACGAACTGCTGTTCGGCTTCGAAAGCCTGGCCACGCATGAGGGTCAGAATCTGTTTGAACATTTTCCTGTCTCCGTTTATGAACGATGTTCACGAAATGGTTTTGACAGAAATACGAACGATGTTCAAGATTTATTCTGAACATCGTTCACAAATGCAGAAGATTGGTTAATGACAGGAAAACGGGAATTGAAGCGGGAGGATCTGCGCACGCGCCTGATCGAGGCGGCGCGCAACCGGATCGCTGCCGATGGGCTGGCGTCGCTACGTGCCCGTGACGTCACGCAGGATGCGCAATGCGCGCTCGGCGGGCTCTATACGGTGTTTGCCGATCTCGACGAACTGGTGGTCCACGTCAATTCGCTGACGCTTGCGGCATTGGAGCAGTCTCTGGCGATTTCCGCTGTAAAGGACAGTCCGCCGACCGACCGGCTGCGCAATCTCGCCCGAAAATATCTCGATTTCGCCATCGCGCATCGCAATCTCTGGAAAGCTTTGTTCGAGCATCGTCTTCCCGATGACGGGACGCCGCCGCAATGGCATCTCGAGCAACATCTGCATCTCATGGATCTGATTGCGGAGCCGCTGCACGAGTTGCAGCCGGGTCTGAGCGACGAAGCGCGGTCGATTCGTGCGCGCACCCTGTTCGGCGCCGTGCATGGTGTGATCAACATCAGTCTCGAAGGTCGTTTTGTCGGCTTGCCGCCGACGCGGCTGGCCCAGGAGGTCGATGACTTCGTGACGACCTTTGCTGCCGGCGCGTCAAAGAATTCCGATCGGTAAAGAGTATCGATCAGAGCGCGGGTGCTTTTATGAGATGCAGAAAGCCCGGCAGTGCGGCTTTCGGATTGGCATGAGGTTTGGGGAGCGGTGGCAGTTTGGTCGATCGCTTCGTCGAGAAGCTTCTTGGAGACTTTGCGAGCGGAGGGGGATTGCCTCGATGGCGCTCCGCTCGTAACGGGAATTCGACGGTAGTCTCAGGCTGATCGTCGTCGGTGTGTTGCTCTCGGCTCGGCTTAGCCTAGGCGGGTGATGACGGTGTTTTCTGCGCTGGCGGAGGTGGCACTGCCGGTGAAGGCCAGGGCACCAGTCGAGATCGTCAACAGAGCGACGATAGCGAAAGCGATGATTTCCTTGGCTGCGACGATGTCTTTCATCGAACTGTTTCCTAGTGGACCGTTGATAAAATGACGGCCCTTGCAGCGATCATATTCAGCAAATACTAATCTTGCCTTTCCAACCTGTTCCCTGGGTGACCAAGAGGTTCGCGATTTTGCCGACATGCTTAATGAGCCGGCAAAAATCACCTTTTGCCGGAGTGCCATGCCGGATTTATCGCGTCTTGACGGGTTGACTTTGTCGCCCGGGCCGTCCAGCCAGTGCGCAGACACTGAGCCGGAAAAAACGATGACATTCTCGCAGAAATCCTATGCCGCATTGCTGTTCGACATGGACGGCACGCTCTTGAGCTCCATCGCCGCCGCCGAGCGCGTCTGGAGCGCCTGGGCAAAGCGCCACGGCATCGATGTCGAGCGCTTCCTGCCGACCATCCATGGCGTCCGAGCAGCCGACACCATCCGCCGGCAGAACCTGCCGGATATCGATCTCGACGCGGAGGTCAAATGGGTCGAACGTGGAGAATTGGAGGACGTGGATGGCGTCGTGGCGATCGATGGCGTCGTCGCATTCCTGAAGTCGCTGCCGCGCGATCGCTGGGCGGTGGTGACCTCGGCGACACTCGAGCTCGCCATGCGAAGAATGAATGCGGCCGGCATTCCGGCGCCGGATGTGATGGTCACGGCGGAAGATGTGACGCGCGGCAAACCCAATCCGGACGGGTTTCTCGCAGCCGCCTCAAGGCTTGGCGTCTCGGCGGCCGACTGCCTTGTCTTCGAGGATGCACCGGCCGGGATTGCCGCGGCGGAGGCGGCGGGCGCCGATGTCATGGTGATCACCGCCACCCATCAGCATGCGGCGGAGACGCCACATCGTAGCGTCTCTCACTATGTGAAACTCGTCGCGCGGGCCGAAGCGGACGGCCGCCTGACGGTGATCATGCAAGAAACATGACCTGCTCGGACCGCCCGTTTTTCGACGCGGCCTTGTCGTCGAGGCAGCCGAAGGCTGCCAGGGTATCGTGGACGGCCTTGTCGATCGGCGTGTGCGGCTCTTCGCCCAGTTCGGCGACGAGCTTGGCATTGTCCATCCGGATCGGCTGTTTCCAGAGATAGCGCATCTCCCAGACTTCACGGAAAAAGGCGATGATGAGCGCCAGCGCCGGGACCGCGAACCAGGGGAAAGACCGGATCCTGACCTTGTGGCCAATCGCCTTTTCGATGGCGCCGATCATCTGCCGGCCGTCATGATCCCAGACGCCGTCCATATGATAGGCAGCGTAGTTGTCGAGCGCGCTGCCGCGCTCGATGAGCCGCGCCATGGTCTCGGCGACATCAGGCAGATAGGCCCACTGATGGCCGATACCTGACTTGCCGGGATACATCACAGACTTGACCGGTTTGCCGGCCGTGACCAGACCCTGCGAGAACCAATTGTTGGCCGCACCCGGCCCGAAGAAGTCGCCAGCGCGGACGATGATCACGGGAATGCCGCTTTCGGCGGCGCGTTTCAGCCGCGCTTCCATTTCCGTCCGGATCGCACCCTTCCTGGTCTGCGGATGTTCCGGGCTTTCCTCGGAGAGGATCGGGAAAGCATCCGGCCCGAAATTGTAAACATTGCCCGGCAGCACGATGCGGGCGCCGGTCGCCTGCGCCGCGGCGATGGTGTTGTCGATCATCGGCAGAACCAGCTCACCCCAGCGGACATAGCCGGGCGGGTTGACGGCATGGACGATCACGTCGACGCCCCGGGCGGCGGCCAGCACGTCTGCCGCGACCATGGCGTCGCCCTGCCGCCAGTCATAGGCCGGCTCCTTGGCCTGCTGGGCTGCGGCATCGCGGTGAAGCGCCCGGATCGTCCAGCCGCGGCCGGCGAGGGTCTTGGCGACGGCGCCGCCGATGCCGCCGGTGGCGCCGAGGACCAGGGCGATCCTGGAAGAGTTTTGAGCAGTCATTGTCGTTCTCCGTGGTTGGTGAGATGACAATGACTGCGAAAGGCGATAAACAAAATTGTCGAAATCCGTTGAATGGCTATACGGAAATTTATGGCTGAACCGAGCTGGGATTTTTACCGGACCTTATTGGCCGTGCTGGAGCACGGTTCCCTTTCGGCCGCGGCGCGCGAGCTCGGCCTGACCCAGCCGACGGTCGGCCGACATATCGAGGGCCTGGAGCAGGCGCTCGACCGGCAGCTCTTCACCCGCTCGCCGCAAGGCCTGCTGCCGACAGAGGCTGCGGTGGCGCTGAAGCCTTTTGCCGAGATACTCTCCTCGACCACGGCCGCACTGCTGCGCACGGCCGCCGACGATGCCGGCCGCGTCAGCGGCACGGTCAGGATCAGCGCCAGCGAGGTGATCGGGGTCGAGGTGCTGCCGCCGATCCTGGCGCGTCTGCAGGATGACTATCCCGATCTGCAGATCGAGCTTTCGACCACCGACCTGGTAGAGGACATCCTCAATCGCGAAGCGGATATCGCGGTGCGCATGGCCGAACCATCGCAGGAGGCGCTGGTGGTGCGCCGCATCGGCCAACTGCCGCTCGGCCTGTTTGCCCATCGCCGCTATCTCGATCGCCATGGCACGCCTGAAAATTTCGATCAGGCGCATGGCCACCGCCTGATCGGCTTCGATCGCCAGCAAGCCTATATCCGCGCCATGGCCAAGCGCTATCCGATGCTGGATGACATACGCTTTACCTTCCGGACGGACAGCAACCTGGCGCAGCTGGCAGCCATCCGTAGCGGCGGCGGTATCGGCCTCTGCCAGGTAGGACTGGTTGAGGACGATCCCGACATGGTGCGGCTGCTGCCGGATTTCGAAATGTCGCTCGGAACCTGGGTGGCGATGCACGAGGACATGCGGACGTCACCACGCTGCCGGGTTACCTTCGATGCATTGGTGGAGGGGCTGCTCGCCCATCTCCGGCGGGCGACAGGCCAGCCGCCGGACCATGCGCGGCAGAAAGGCTAGGTCATGCCGCTTTTCCGCTTCGGTGGCAGGATCCTGCTTTTCGTGCATATCCCGAAGACCGGGGGCACGAGCGTCGAGGCCATGCTCAAGACCTGCGGTGGCGTCGAGGCGTTGCGCCATAGTGCCCTGATCCCGGACCTGCCGTGTACGCCGCAGCATTTCCATGCCGCGATCCTGACGAAACTCGTTCCGCCGGCGCTTTACGATTTCGGCTTCACCATCGTCCGCAATCCGTACGACCGGCTGGCCAGCGAATATAAGATGCGGGTTCTGGAGCGGGAGAAGGCCATCAGTTTCGACGCCTGGGTCGAGCGCATGTTTGCCCGCTACGCCCGCGATCCATTCGTCCGCGACAATCACATCCGGCCGCAAAGTGAATTCCTGTTCGACGGGCTCGAATTGTTCCGCTTCGAAGACGGCGCAGTCCAGCGAATTCGCGATCGGCTGGATAGATTGGGTCTGGTGAATGCGGCGGATGTTCCCTGGGAGCGCCGAAGCGCTACGCAGTCGATTTCGATGTCGCCCGAAACGGCGCATCGGATTGCCATCTTCTATGCCGTCGACTTCGAACGGCTTGGCTATGACATCGGCGATTTCGGGCCGTCGCTGCAAAAGGAGTAGCGCCGTATGACCTGCTATTCGACGCCGGAAAACTTCATCACCAGAATGCCGGACACAATCAGCAGGCCAGCGGCGAGCCGCATCGGCGTCGCTGCTTCACCGAGCACCGCGATACCGACGACGAAGGCGCCGACGGCGCCGATGCCGGTCCAGATCGTATAGGCTGTGCCGAGTGGCAGGCTCCGCATCGAAATCGACAGGAGCACGACGCTTGCGATCATGGTGACGACTGTGATTGCGCTCGGTACAAGCAGCGTGAACCCGGCCGATTTCTTCATGAAGAAGGCCCAGACGACTTCCAGCAGGCCTGCGCAAACGAGAATGATCCAAGCCACGGCTTGATCTCCTTTAGGCCGGGCCGTCCCGGGAATGTGGGGAAGCGAAAGGTCGTCCTCTCGCCGTTCGAAATAGGAATTCCGCCAAGGTTTTCAAGATGGTCGGTCATGGCGCCGGAAGGGCTGGCCGTCTTGAGCTTGGCCGGCTGCTGCCCTAAGATCGCCTGGCAACCGGGAGAATTTCATGCGCAATGTCACAGTCGCCGCCACCCAGATGTCGTGCAGTTGGGATGTCGCGGACAATCTCGCCAAGGCCGAGCGGCTGGTGCGGGAGGCGGCGGCGCGCGGCGCCAATATCGTGCTGATCCAGGAACTGTTCGCCACGCCCTATTTCTGCCAGGACCAGATCGCCGATTTTTTCGATATGGCAAAACCGTTCGACGGCAATCCGATCATCGCCCGCTTTGCCAAACTCGCTGCCGAACTCGGCGTGGTGCTTCCGGTCAGCTATTTCGAGCAGGCCGGCAAGGCTTATTTCAATTCCGTGGCGATCGTCGATGCCGACGGCATGGTGCTTGGCAATTATCGCAAGAGCCACATCCCGGACGGACCGGGCTATACGGAAAAATTCTATTTCTCGCCCGGCGATACCGGCTTCAAGACCTGGAAGACGCGGTTTGCCACGATCGGCGTCGGCATCTGCTGGGACCAGTGGTTTCCGGAAGCGGCGCGTGCCATGGCGCTCAAGGGTGCGGAAATCCTCTTCTATCCGACGGCGATCGGCTCGGAACCGCTCGATCCGGAGATCGATTCCCGTGACCACTGGCAGCGGGTGATGCAGGGCCATGCCGGCGCCAATATGGTGCCGCTCATCGCCTCCAACCGCATCGGCATCGAGCCGGGAAAACGCAATACCGAGATCACCTTCTACGGATCCTCCTTCATCGCCGATCCGACCGGCGCAAAGGTTGCCGAGGCGGACCGGGCGAGCGAAACAGTGCTGACGGCGACTTTCGATCTCGATGCGGTCGAACGCAAGCGGCGCGGCTGGGGCCTTTTCCGCGACCGGCGGCCGGAACTTTATCAACCGCTGACGGCCTTCAGCGGCTGAAGCGAATGGACGCAATCGACATCGACACCTGTTCCGACCCGCCAGGCAAGAGGTGTGTCGTCTCGACGCAGCTGCAGGCGGCCGATGCCGGCGGGGGTCGGGCAGGATCACAGTGCCGCTGAAGCCATGGCTCCGGCGATCAGACGCGAAAGCTGTGAGCCGCGCGCGAGCAGGAACGTGCGCAGCCGTTCCGGATAGTCTGCGGCAACTGCGGTCGCGACGGCTGGCCGCCTGGCCAGACCCTTGCGCCACTCCGCCAATTTCGGCTGACCGTCCGCAAGATAGATGTCGGCCAGCGTTTCGAAGGCATCGAGATAGCGAAATACCGGACCAAAGGCTGCATCGACGAGGCCGAACTGGTCACCGGCAAACCAAGGCCCGACGACCTCACGCTCGATGTGGCGAAATCGCTTCGCTATTGCTTGGCGTTTCGCGTCGAACGCAGCCTGATCGGCGGCCGAATAAAATCCGGCTATATCGGCAAGAACGGCTGATGCGAATTCGACCCAGGCGCGCGTCCGAGCGCGTGCGATCGGATCCGCGGGCATGAGCGCCGGGCCTTCGCCCGTCTCGTCGAGATATTCCGCTATGGCGGCGCTCTCGAACAGCGGATGCTCGCATCCATCGCGATCAACGACCAGGAGCAGCGGAGTCTTGCCGGTCGGCGACAGCGCCAGAAACCAGTCGGGCTTGGCGGCGAGATCAATCGCCTGACGATCGAGCACCACGCCCTTCTCCGCAGCAACGATCGCCGCGCGCTGAACATAGGGGCAGAGGTGGTGGCTCACCAGCAATGGCAGTCGGGACATCTTCTTCTCCTTTCAATCCGGATTGTCCGTATATTGATGCAATTGCATCGAGATGTCAATGTTGATGTAATTGCATTGATCTGTTATCCTGCGCCTATGTCAAAACCGTCAGATGTCACGATCCTCGCCTGGACCCGCCTGGTCCGCGCCCACGCGGTTGCCATGGGCAGTGTGCAGACGGCGCTGAAGGCCGCGGATCTCCCGCCGCTCGAATGGTATGATGTCTTGTTGGAGTTGGAGCGCGGCAGGCCCATGCGTCCGCGCGATCTGCAAGCGAAACTGCTGCTCGCGCAGTATAATCTATCGCGCCTGCTTGATCGCATGAGAGAGACAGGCCTCGTCGCCAGCATGCCCTGTGAAGACGACAAACGCGGGCAACTGCTTGAGATCACCGACGAAGGGCGCGCTTTGCGCCGACAGATGTGGCCAGTCTATGCTGCGGCCGTGGAACGGTCCGTGGGCCTGAAACTGAGCGACGGCGAGGCGACAGTCTTGGCCGATCTGCTGGCTCGTCTTACGGTGGCTGAAATGCCGCACCTGCTTTCAAAGGTGTAGCGCGTTCTGCAAACACGTTGCGCGCTATAGCCGCAGCCGATAGACGAGGATGTCTATCGGGGGATTTTTGATGAGAATTTTGAACGTGGTCGCCATTGCGGCCCTGTCTCTGAGCCTTGCCGGCTGCGTCGTCAGCGAACAGCAGTTCGTCAAGTATAGGGAAATTGCCAGAACGAGGCCGGATGTTCGCGCCAAGGTGATGGCAAAGTGCATCAACGACATGAACCGGTATCAGGGCGATCGGCGCGAGGCCATGGCGGCGATGTTCGACATGAACGCTGCTACCTTGCCGCAAAGCTTTTGCCGTCGCATGGAGCGAGCCTATCTCAGCGGTCGCCTGACCTATCAGGACTATAGAGACGCCGCAGCGGGCAAGCCGACGGCACGGCTTGTCAGGATCGTGCGAGGCAAATGATATCCTTTCCGGCTCAACCCGCTATCGCGGCAGCATCGGCGACCACCGTGCTGCCGAGATAAAGGGCGAAGCAACACAGCGCCACGGCCGACAACGCCGGGATAAAACTGCTGCCGCGCAGCCGGCCGGTCGCCAGCAGATGGCCGGCGCCGATCCAGGCCCAGCCGCAGACGATCACCAGCCCGGCGAACAGCGCCTGCTTGACGGCCCAGTCGGAGACGGTCTGGATCGGGGTGAAAATGGCGAAGGCGAAGACCAGGCTTTTCGGGTTGAAGAGTGTGACGAAGAAGATCGCTTTCGGCGTGATCAGCGTGCCGGAATCGGCTGCCGCCAATTTGCGCCGATGCCAGAGCCGGTAAGCGAGCAGCAGGATGATGGCGATCGCGATCGATTTCAGGGTGACGGCGCCAAGCGAGCGCCAATTGCCCAAAACCGCCTCGAGCAGGAGCAGCAGCGACACCGCGATACTATAGGCCGTGACTTCGGCAAGCTGCATCGGCAGCATGCGCCGCAGCGGCTGGGTGGCGCCGGCCGTCATGATCAGCGTGTTGGTCGGCCCCGGCATCAGCAGCAGGAGCAGGACGCCGCTCAGAAGTCCCGCATAATGTCCGAAGTCCATGGCCCTCTTTCCCTTCAGTCGCACCGATCACTTTGCCGCATTTGCAGCGCTTGCACAAAATGAAGCATCCCGCAAGGTTACCGGATTTGACCGCGATCAAGCCGTTGTCGGATTTCCGTGCATTTTTGGTTGATGGAGGCCTGCGCCTGCTTGGCCGGCTTGCATTTCCGCTTTTGCAAACCCGCCGTTTGGTATAGGCCAGATCTAATTCAGAAAAATGTGGAGGGGGCCCATGGCATCGGTTTCTGAGGCGGCCAGGTCAGTCGCTGGTCCGGCCAATACACGGTCGCGCGTCATCCTGGCGAGCCTGATCGGCACGACCATCGAATTCTATGATTTCTACGTCTATGCGACGGCGGCAGTGCTGGTTTTCCCGCATCTGTTCTTTCCGAAGGGCAATGAGACGACGGCCCTGCTCGCCTCCTTCGCCGTGTTCGGCGCGGCCATGGTGGCGCGGCCGCTTGGCGCCATCTTCTTCGGCCATCTCGGCGACCGCCACGGACGCAAGGCGACGCTGGTCGGCGCGCTGCTGACCATGGGCATCGCCACGTTCCTGATCGGCACGCTGCCGACCTATCCGAGTGTCGGCTGGTTCGCGCCGCTGCTGCTGGTCATCCTGCGCATCGCCCAGGGCTTTGCGCTCGGTGGCGAATGGAGCGGGGCGGCGCTGGTGGCGACGGAGAATGCGCCCAAGGGAAAACGCGCCATATACGGCACGTTTCCGCAGCTAGGCGCGCCGATCGGCTTCATCATCGCCAATGGTCTCTTCCTCATCATTGCGGCCATATTGCCATCCGACAATCCGGCTCTGCCGTCTGCCGCCTTCCTCTCCTGGGGCTGGCGCGTGCCCTTCCTGTTCTCCGCCGTCATGGTGGTGATCGGTCTCTGGGTGCGCCTGAGTCTGGTTGAAAGCACTGCCTTCGAGAAGACGGTGCGCACCGGCCAGGTCAGGAAGGTGCCGTTCACCGCGGTGTTCTCCACCCATACGACGGAGGTCATCCTCGGCACGTTCTACATGCTGGCGACCTATGTTCTCTTCTACCTGATGACGACGTTCTCGCTGGCCTATGGTCGCGCGCCAGTCAACCCGCCAGCGGTGCAGCGGCCGGCGGTGCCGGCAATGCCGGGCCTCGGCTACGACTATACGACCTTCGTGCTGATGATGATCATCGGCGTGGTGTTCTTCGGCATCTTCACCTATGTCTCCGGCCCCTGGGCCGAGAAATGGGGGCGCCGCAAGACGCTGATCTATGTCACGCTCGGCATCATCCTTTTCGGCCTCCTCTGGGTGCCCTTGCTGAAACTCGGCACGTTCGGCGTCATGGCCTGGCTGATCATCGGCTTTTCGCTGATGGGCATTACCTTCGGGCCGATGGGCGCGCTGCTGCCGGAACTCTTCCCGTCCAATGTCCGCTATACGGGCTCGGGCATTTCCTACAATGTCTCGTCGATCCTCGGTGCCGCGGTGGCGCCATTCATCGCCATTGCGCTGTGGAAGATGGGCGGGGGCAGCCCGTTCTGGGTCGGCGTCTATCTCTCCGCCATGGCGGTGCTGACGCTGATCGCGCTCTTGCTCGGCAAGGAGACCAGGCACGTCGACATCGAGGCGTGATATCGCTCAAGGCGGCGTGCTCGCATGCCGCCTTGCCGTCCGGAGCAAGCTTCTGTAGAGAGGGCGCAATGACGGACGCGAAAAGGCAATCGGGAACATGAGCGCGCGCACGATCACCATTCTCGGTTCCACCGGCTCGATCGGCTGCAGCACGCTCGACGTGCTCTCCCAGCTCAAGGGCGACGACCGGATCGAGGTCGCGGCACTCACCGGCAACGGCAATATCGCACTGCTGGCCGCCCAGGCGCGCGTGTCGGGAGCCCGTCTCGTGGTCACCGCCGACGACGGCCGCTATTATGATCTCAAGGATGCTTTGAGCGATACCGATATCGCGGTTGCTGCCGGCAGGAACGGCCTGGTCGAGGCGGCCGAGATGCAGTCCGACTGGGTCATGGCGGCAATCGTCGGCACGGCAGGGCTGGCGCCGACGCTGGCCGCGACGAAGCGCGGTGCCGACATTGCGCTCGCCAACAAGGAATGCCTGGTCTCCGCCGGCGATCTTTTCCTAAAAGCCGTGCAGGCCGGTGGCGGCAAGCTGATCCCGGTCGACAGCGAACACAATGCGATTTTCCAGGTGCTCGAGGAAAACCAGCGGCATGCACTGGAGCGGATCGTGCTCACCGCTTCCGGCGGGCCGTTCCGCACCTGGAGCCGTGAGCAGATGGCCAACGTTACGGCGGCGGCGGCACGTGCCCATCCCAACTGGTCGATGGGCCTGAAGATCTCGATCGATTCCGCCTCGATGTTCAACAAGGCGCTGGAGATGATCGAGGCGAAGCATCTGTTTTCGGTCGCGCCGGAGCAGATCGAGGTGATCGTGCATCCGCAATCGGTCATCCACTCCATGGTCGGCTATACCGATGGCTCGGTGCTGGCTCAGCTCGGCTGCCCGGACATGCGCACAGCCATTGGCTATGCGCTCAGCCATCCCCGCCGGCCGAACCTCGCCGTCGAACGGCTCGATTTCGCCAAGCTGGCGCGGCTCGATTTCGAGGCGCCGGACGAAGCGCGTTTCCCGGCCATGCGGCTCGCCCGCGTGGCGATGCGCCGCGGTGGCGTGCAGGGTGCCGTACTGAATGCCGCCAAGGAGGTGGCGCTGGAGGCTTTCATCGAGGGTCGGACCGGCTTTCTCGATATGGCCGAGATCACCGAAAGCGTGATGGAGGCGATGGCGTCGGTGGCAGCGGCTGCCTCCATGCAGGATGTGTTTGCAGCGGATGCCGAGGCGCGGCGGTTGGCGGGCGAGATCGTCGAGAGGACGGCTGCGGCGGCGTGAGGCCATCGTGCTGCTACCGCCATCAAACCCCGTACACCGCCTCCGTAATCCTCGCCGGATACTCTCCCATGCAGCCCTCCAGCGCATTGTTGGTGACCGACAGCACGCTCAGCGCATTTTCCCTGTCGATGAACCAGTTGAGGCCATAGACGCCGCCCCAGCAAATGGTGCCTCTTGATTGCGGTGTGCCAGCCGCCGCCGGGTCCTCGACCACGGCGCCGAAATAGCCGAACTTCACACCGGGTTCGTCGCGATTGACCGCGCCGATCTGGTTGGTGAAAGCCATGTCCACCGTCTCCGGCTTGAGGATGCTCCGGCCGCCGAGCCGCAGGGCTTCGAGGAAGGTCATGATCTCGCCGGCCGTGCCCGCCATGCCGGCGCCGCCGGATTGATAGGCCTTTGGATTGAAGATGCGCGACGGCGAGAAGGCAATCGTCCAGCCATCGCCGTCTGCCGACGTCCAGGGATCGGGCATGCGGATCGGGATCGGAATGGCGTCGGCATAGGGCACCGCCAGCCGCTCGGGATCGGTGACGTGGAAGCGGGTGTCGGCGAGGCCGAGCGGGGCGCAGACGTGGTGAACCACGGCCTCTTCCAGAGTGCCGCCATGGAGCTTGGCAATGATGGCGCCCAGCACGTCGATCGATGGCCCGTAAGCCCATTGGTTGCCGGGCCGGAAGGGCAGGGGCACGGCATTCAAGCGGCTGAAATTCGCCTCGAAATCGAGGTCGGTGTCAGAAAGGCCGAGACTGACCGCCATTTCCGGCGGCAGTCGTTCGAGCGCCGGATTGTAGGTCAGGCCGGATGTGTGGGTGAGGAGATTATGGACGGTGATATCAGGCACTTCGCCGGTTTCGAGGCGTGGATGAAACCATGGTAAGTGACTGGCTGCCGTGTCCGAAAGGCTAAGCAGACCGCGTTCGACCATGGCGAGCGCGGTCGCTACGACCAGCGGCTTGGTCACCGAGGCGAGCCGGAAGATGCTGTCGAAGCCGACAGGTTTGCAAGCCTCGCGGTCGGCAAAGCCGGCGGCGCGGCGAAAGACGGGTTCGCCGTCGCGATAAACGAGGACCACGGTGCCTGTAACGCGGTTCGCCGCGAGCGCATGATCGATGAGTTGATTGATGCGGTATTCCATGCTTGCCCCACAAACAAAATGCGGATCATCTCAAGACGATCCGCACTCGGAAGGCAAGCCGGCCTCAGAGCCTTTCACCAGCCATGAAAGGCTCTTTTCGTCAGGCGACGGCGCGAGCCAGCGCGCATTGCGACCACAGTGAATGGAGCGCGTTGACGAGGTGTTCTATATCCGCGTCTGAATGATAGGGGGCCGGCGTGATGCGCAGCCGCTCGGTCTTCTTCGGCACTGTCGGATAATTGATCGGCTGGACATAGACGCCGAAATTGTCGAGCAGCAGGTCGGAGATCCATTTGCACTTGGCCGCGTCCTTGACCATGACCGGCACGATATGGCTCGGATTGACGAGGTGCGGAATGCCGGCAGCATCGAGCGAAGCGCGCAGCCTGCGAACTCGGTCCTGATGTCGGGCGCGCTCGAACGGGCTTGCCTTGAGATGCTGGATCGAGGCCAGCGCGCCGGCAGCGATCGCCGGCGGCAGCGAGGTGGTGAAGATGAAGCCGGAAGCGAACGAGCGGATGAAGTCGCAGAGTGCCGCCGAGCCGGTAATATAGCCACCCATGACGCCGAAAGCCTTGCCGAGCGTGCCTTCGATGACGGTAAGCCGATGCATCTGGCCGTCGCGCTCGGCAATGCCGCCGCCGCGCGGGCCGTACAGACCGACGGCGTGGACTTCGTCGAGATAGGTCATTGCACCGAATTGATCGGCGATGTCGCAGATCGCCTTGATCGGGGCGATGTCGCCATCCATCGAATAGACCGATTCGAAGGCGATGATCTTCGGTGCCCTGGGATCAGCGGCAGCGAGTTTTTCCGCGAGGTCGTTGAGATCATTGTGCTTGAAGATCACGCGCTCGCATTTCGAATGGCGGATGCCTTCGATCATCGAAGCGTGGTTGCCGGCGTCCGAGAACACGATTGTTCCCGGAATCTTCGAACAGAGGGTCGAAAGCGTGGTCCAGTTGGACATATAGCCGGAATTGAACAGCAGGGCCGCTTCCTTGCCGTGCAGGTCGGCAAGCTCGCGTTCGAGCAGAACGTGATAGTGATTCGTGCCGGATATGTTGCGGGTGCCGCCGGCGCCGGCGCCGCAGGCATCGATCGCCTCTTTCATGGCCGCGATCACTTTGGGATGCTGGCCCATGCCGAGATAGTCATTGGAGCACCAGACGGTCACTTCCTGCTGGCCGTTCTCGGTGTGGCGCACTGCCTTGGGAAATTGCCCTGCCTTGCGTTCGAGATCGGCAAAGACACGATAGCGGCCTTCCTTATGCAGGCCGTCGAGCGCGTCCTTGAAAAATGCTTCGAATTCCATCTCAGTCTCCAAAATTCACCGACTGTTTTGTTTGGAATCATTCCAACGGTCAACCCCTGCCCGATGAATTCATCCTCTTCCGCGGCGTAACAACGCATCAATATGCGGTGAAGCCCATACTATGTCTGGAATACATAAGGCTGCGCCGCTTTGACCGACATCAAGACGGCGCAATGAACATGGCTATTCGGGGGGGTAGGGGCCAGACATCGGCGCCTGTCGCCCGGCCAATCATGCGGGGCTCGGGTTTACGTTTCCTTAAGGTTAATGAAATATTTGTCTATTGCCTCGAAACAATTTCACATTCTGACCTTTTTTGCTCACTAGCGCTCGCGTCTGGGCTTCGGCGACTTGAGAGATCGGGGCAGAAGGGACTTATCCTGAGCCGTCCGGTGGGCGGCATTCAGACGGAGGCATTCTATATGTATAAGGCAATTGCAGTTCTTCTCGCGGCTTTGACGGTCGCGGGCTGCACGCAGACGGAACAGGGTGCCGCAGTGGGCGCCACTTCGGGCGCGATCATCGGCGGTCTGCTTGGCAACAACGTCCGCAGCGCCGCACTCGGGGCCGCCATCGGCGGCGTGCTCGGCGCGGTGACAGCCCAGCCGGGCCAGTGCTACTACCGCGACCGTTGGGGCCGGAAATATATCGACGATTGCCCGCCCGGCTGGCGTGCCCGCACCCGGGTCGTCGTCCGCTACTGAGCGACGCTCGAACGGAATAAAATACGAAGGGGCTCGATTCGCGTGCGAATCGAGCCCCTTGTGCTTTTGGGCGCTTGAAAAGTTTAAAAGGGGCTTTGCCGCCGTCGCCCAGGAAGTGCGCGCGCTTGCCCAGGTGCAGGATATCGGCCGCAATGGTCGAATCGACCCGCGAACAGGCCGCCGGTTTAAAGGAAATTAACGAAGCTGTTATAACTATGGACCGAGGCACACAGCAGAATGCCGCCATGGTGGAAGAATCGACCGCCGCGAGCCATAATCTGGCGACCGAGGTCGACGCGCTCAACCGGTTGCTCGCAACGTCCAGGACCGGCGAGCCACTGAAAGCTGCACCCGCCCCAGTGCGACAGGACGCCAAGCCGGCCGCGGTACCCGCCCGGCCGAAGCCGCAGAAACCCGTACGGGCACTTGCCAGCCATGGCAATGCCGCAATCGCTCACACAGCTGAGAGCTGGGAGGAGTTTTAGGAATGGCCAACGCGAATTCGACCGCGATTTTCGAAACCGATACGCTTGAAATCATCGCGTTCCGCCTGCACGACCAGGAATTCTGCGTCAAGACGACGACGATCCGCGAAATCCGCGGCTGGGCGCCGTCGACGCCGATCCCACATGCACCGAAAGATGTCGTCGGCGTCATGAACCTGCGCGGCACGGTCATCCCGATCATCGATCTTGCCTATAAGCTCGGCATGCCGTCGACGGCCGCCAACGAGCGCTCGGCCATCGTCGTCACCGAGGTTCGCAGCATGATCATCGGCATGCTGGTCGACCGCGTTTCGGATATCCTGACGATCAAGAGTTCGGAAGTCCAGCCGGCGCCCGAAATCACCACCTCGTTCGACAAGGCTTACACGGACGGCATCATCGCTCGCGACAACGGCATGATCTGCTTCCTCAACCTCGCCAAGATGTTCCACGACCAGGAAGCCATCGCGGCCTGATCGACATAGCAGCCTGTTTCAAAATCCCTCGCGGGATCGTCTGCGGGGGATTTTGCGTTTCAGTACCCTGGTGGCCGGCGTTTGTGCCATTGGACTTCGGTTTCCATCTGCTGGGCCAGGCGTAGCAGGGTCGATTCGTCGCCATGGCGGCCGACGATCTGCATGCCGACGGGAATATTCTCCTCAGTCACCGCCATCGGCAGCGACATGGCCGGCAGGCCGGAGACATTGAAGGCGAACATGTAGCCGGCGTCCTGCCAGCGATCGAGATAGTCTTCGAGATCGGTCGCTTCCATCGACCAGTAGCCGAGCGGCCGCGGCAATTGCGTCAGCGTCGGCGTCAGGAAGATGTCATAGGGCGCGAGGTCGGCGGCGATCCGCATCGTGGCAAGCCGGTTGGCGGCGATCGCCTTAGACAGGCCGATTGCAGAAAGCGCCCTGCCGCGTTCGACAATGGCGCGGTTGATTAGCGCGTATTCCTCGAGCGCGATGTCACGACCGGCCATGGACGGGAATTGTTCATATTCGGCGGCCAACTCGCCGGCGACGACGATGTTATAGTCATCCCAGACCGGCTTGAGCTCGATGCCGAGATCATGCTCCTCGACGATATGTCCGAGGTTTTCGAGGAGGCGCAAGCTCGACAGCAGCGTATCGGCTACCTCCGGCGCGAGGGACGCACCCCAGGCGGGTTTCAGCGTATAGCCGATTCGCAGCCGACCGGGGCCGCCGGCGATCTGGCTGAGCCATGCGGCGGCGGGCCTGGCTGCATCATAGGGATCGCCCGGCAGGCCACCGGCGGTGGCGTCGAGATAGGCCGCTGCGTCGCGCACCGTCCGCGTGATGCAGAAGGTCAGCGCGCCGCCATGGAGAGCATCAGCGACCTGCGGGCCGAGCGTGATCCGGCCGCGTGACGGTTTCAGGCCGACCAGGCCGCAACAGGACGACGGCACGCGGATCGAGCCGCCGCCATCCGAACCCTCCGCGAGCGGAACGAGCCGTGCCGCCACGGCGGAAGCGGCGCCGCCGCTCGATCCGCCCGGCGTGATCGCCTCGTTCCAGGGATTCTTCGTCGGGCCATACATTTTCGGCTCCGAACCGATGCACCAGCCGCCCTCGGGCGTGTTGGTGCGGCCGAGCAGCAGGAAGCCGGCCGCTTTGATGCGACGCGAGAGCTCGCTGTCTTCCGGGCAGCGATAGTCACGCAGGAAAGGAAAACCGGCCGTCAGCGGGGTATCCTTCCACAGCGAGCCGATATTCTTGAGCAGGAAGGGCACGCCGGAGAATGGTCCCGCAGGCGGATTGACTGCCGCCTGACGCGCCATGTCGAAGGTTCGAATGACGACAGCATTGAGTTTCGGGTCGTGTTCTTCGATCAGCGCGATCGCCGTCTCGACCATCTCCGCCGGCGAAACCTTTCGCGACTTGACCAGTGCGGCCAGGTCGAGCGCGTCACTCCCGGTATAGAGTGCTTTCAGATCGGCGGTCACCATCATCATTCCTCCCATGCGATTGCCTTGGATCGGAGGATCATGGCAACGGCCCACCGGAAATGCAAAGGGCCGCGTCTTAGCGACGCGGCCCTTTATCCGATAGTATAGGGGGTCCGTTACTCAGCCGGTTCGGCCGGCACTTCCGCCGGGGTCTCCGAGGCGGCCTCGGCCTTGTCGGCWGCGGCGCGCGGCGTGCGGCGTGGGCGGCCGGCGGCACGGCGCCGCGCGGGCGTTGCGGCGGCTGCTTCCTGCGTCGAGGTTTCGGCCTCGATCTGCACTTCGGCGGGGGTGCCTTCGATCACCGGCTGCGGCGTCGATTCGTCGATCACAACCACACGCGGCTGTTCCATGCGCGGCTGCTCGACGACAATGGGCTGCGGCTGCGCTTCGGCGGCCTGGACGACCTCGCGCGGCTGACGCTCCTCACGCGGCTGGCGCGGCTGCTGATTGTCACGTGGCGGGCGCGGTTCGCGCGGCGGGCGCTGCTCATGCTGCTGTTGGGGCGGGCGCTCATGCTGAGGCTGACGTTCGTGCTGCTGCGGCCGCTCGTTTTGCTGCGGACGGTCCGACTGACGCTGCTGATCGCGCTCGCGGGACTGCTGCATCTGCGGCTGCGGCTGCTCGATATGCGGCTGCCCCATATCGGCGCCCGACGAATCGTTGCCCTGACCGTCCGTATCGTCCTCGTCGCGATCGCTGTAATCCTGCCGGTCGTTTTGCTGGTACCGTTCCTGGTACATGGCCTGGGCGGCGGCGATGATGCGGTTGTAGTGCTCGGCATGCTGAAGATAGTTCTCGGCCATGACGCGGTCGCCGGAGCTGGAAGCATCGCGGGCCAGCGCCATGTATTTCTCGGCGATCGTCTGCGCGGTGCCGCGAATCTTCACGTCCGGACCAGAACTGTCATAGGTCCGCGTCAGCGGATTCTGGCCCTTCCGGTTCATATTGTTGTTGTTATTGTTATGGTTGTTGCCACCGCCGCTGCTGCCGTTGTTACTACGGCCGCGGCTGCGCTGCTTCTGTTGACCAGGCCTCATCAATCCACTCACCTATATGTAGATGTTCATTTTGCGTTTGCCCGCATTCGCTCATTCCAATGCACAGACTTCGCCTGAGCGCCGCTGGACGCCGCTGATCCCGGAATAATCTCCAAAAATCCAGAGTCCCGCACCGAACCTGAAAAAACCGGCAATTTGCTGAGGTAACCCAAACCGGCGATCCCTCTTCCACTTGAAGATTCATGGGATGGCCGCCCGGTGCTTGATCGGGAACCTAGACCGCTTTTTTGGTAATTCCAAGCCCTTTCTTCCGGCAGAGCTCCAAAAAAGCAGGTTTTTCCGCCGTCATTTCAACTATCCCGTCCGGAAAACCTGCGCTCGGTCATTGCCGCCATAGTCCTTCCACGCTTTTGTCAGGACAAAACCGCGATTCTGGAAAATCTCCTCGACGGAACGGCGCTGGTCAAACCCGGTTTCTACCGCAACCAGCGCATTTTCCTTGAGAAACGGTTTCGCTGCGGAAGCGATCGCACGATAGGCATCAAGCCCGTCTTCGCCGCCATCCAATGCGAGAAGCGGATCGAAATCACGCACCTCGCGATCGAGCGATGGAATAACCTTGCCCGCAATGTAGGGGGGGTTGGAGACAATTACATCATAGGTGCCGAAAATATTTTCGAACCAGTCACTTTGCCGCACCTCGAAACGGTCGGCGAGGCCGTTGAGTGCAGCGTTTTCCTTAGCTGTGGCCAGTGCAGCCGGCGAAAGATCGACGCCGGTGCCGCGGGCATGGGGCAATTGCGACAGGAGCGCCAGCACGATAGCGCCCGTGCCGGTGCCGAGATCGATGATGGACAGCGGCTCGGCCTCGCGGCCTTTCAGCGCATCCAGCACGGCGTCGACCAGAATCTCGGTGTCGGGACGCGGTTCGAGCGTGTCCTTGCTCAGCTTGAATTCCAGCCCGTAGAAGGACCGCCTGCCGAGAATGCGATAGGGCGGCTCACCACTTACACGGCGGCCGACGGCCTCATGGATGCGGGTCTCGTCCTGCAAAGCAAGATGTTCATCACCCCTGGTGATGAAATCGACGCGCTCCAGGTCCAGCAATCCACCGACAATGATGCGCGCCTCCGCTGCCGGATCCTCTATCCCCGCCACCGCGAAGCGGTTGCGGATATGCGCCATCATCTCGTCGAGCGTCGTCATGCGTCCGAGCCGAGCCGGGCGAGTTCGGCTGCCTGATAGTCTGCGATCAGGGCGTCGACGACGTCGTCGAGCTCGCCTGCGATGATCCGGTCGAGCGAATAGAGGGTGAGGTTGATGCGGTGGTCGGTCAGCCGTCCCTGCGGGAAATTATAGGTGCGGATGCGCTCCGACCGGTCGCCGGAGCCGACCTGCGATTTGCGGTCGGCCGAACGGGCGCTGTCGGCGCGCTGGCGTTCCATGTCGTAGAGCCGTGAGCGCAGCACCGCCATGGCCTTGGCGCGGTTCTGATGCTGCGACTTTTCCGAACTGGTGACGACGATGCCGGTCGGCAGATGGGTGATGCGCACGGCCGAATCGGTGGTGTTCACGTGCTGGCCGCCGGCGCCGGAGGAGCGCATGGTGTCGATGCGGATATCCTCGGCGCGGACCTCGATATCGATATCCTCGGCCTCTGGAAGCACGGCGACGGTGGCGGCGGAGGTGTGGATACGGCCCTGCGATTCGGTCTCCGGCACGCGCTGGACGCGGTGCACGCCGGATTCGAATTTCAGCTTGGAGAACACGCCGCGGCCGGAAATCTCGGCGATAATTTCCTTGTAGCCACCGGCTTCGCCCTCGCTTTCGGAGAGGATTTCGACCTTCCAACCATGGGTGGAGGCATAGCGCTCATACATGCGGAACAGGTCGCCGGCAAACAAAGCCGCTTCGTTGCCGCCGGTGCCGGCGCGGATTTCGAGGATCGCGCTGCGTTCGTCGGCGGCATCCTTGGGCAGCAGCGCGATCAGCAGGTCCTTTTCAAGCGCTTCGATGCGCTCCTGCACGTCAGGCAGTTCCATTTCGGCGAGGTCGCGCATGTCCTTGTCGGTGGAGGAATCATTGAGCATGGTCCTGAGGCCGGCCAGCTCGTCGACGGCGCCGGTATAGGCGCCGATCTTGGCGACCACCGGCTGCAGTTCGGCATATTCGGCGGCCAGCTTGACATAGACATCCGCCGCCGGGCCTTCGCCCATGCGCGCCTCGACCTCCGCAAAACGGCGTTCGAGTTCCTTCATCTTGTCGACGGGTAAAGTGGCCAAGGGAAATCCAGGAGCTAAAGTGGAATATTGTGCGATTCAGCAAAGCGCTTGAGGATATCCCGCACCGGTATGTTGGACGTCTTGTCGTCCAGCACCTCGTTGAGCGTGCGCGATAGCGCCCCGGCATCGAGGCCGAGCAGCATCGCCTTGACCGGACCGATCGAGGCCGGCGACATCGACACCGAGCGGAAGCCGATGCCGATCAGCGCCATGGCCGAGATCGGCTTGCCGGCCATCTCGCCGCACAGCGTCACCGGCGTGCCATTGCGTTCGCCGGCGCGGACGATGTCGCGCAGCAGCCTGAGGAAGGGCTTGCCCAGATTGTCGAAACGATCGGAAACCCGCTGATTGCCGCGATCCACGGCCATGGCGAACTGGAACAGGTCGTTGGAGCCGACGGAGACGAAATCCGCTTCCATCATCAGCTCGTCGAGCTGCCAGAGCAGCGACGGCACTTCCAGCATGGCGCCATATTGCAGCTTGCGCGGCAGCTGATGGCCGAACTTGGAGAGATGTTGGACCTCTTTCTGGATCAGCGCCCGTACCTTGCGCATCTCCTCGACCTCGGTGACCATCGGGATCATGATCTTGAGCTCGGTACCCCCTGCGGCTTTCAGCAGCGCACGCAACTGGGTCCTGAGCAGACCGGGCCGGTCGAGCGCAAGGCGGATTGCCCGCCAGCCGAGCGCCGGATTCTCTTCCTTGATCGCCTGGAAATAGGGGACGACCTTGTCGGAGCCGATGTCGAGCGTGCGGAATGTGACGGGACGGTTGCCTGCCTGCTTGATGACATTGCGATAGAAATCTTCCTGTTCCTCGCCCTTCGGCATGGTCGAGGCGATCATGAACTGCAGTTCGGTGCGGAACAGGCCAATGCCCTCGGCACCGGATTCGGCCAATTGCGGCAGGTCGACCAGCAGGCCGGCATTCATGTTGAGGCTGATGCGCTTGCCGTCGCGCGTCAGCGGCTCGACCGACCTGAGCGCCCGGAACTGCTCCTGCCGGCGGGCGCGGAAACGGACCTTTTCCTCATAGGCTTTCTGTACATCCTGGGCGGGACGGAGATGAACCTTGCCATCCTCGCCGTCGATGATCACGGCGTCGCCCTTTTCAGCCAGCGCCACGACACCCGCCGCCTGGCCGACGACCGGAATGCCCATGGCCTTGGCGACAATGACGATATGGCTGGTGACCGCACCCTCTTCGAGCACCAGGCCGCGGACATTGGCGCGCGGATAGTCGAGCAGTTCCGCCGCGCCCATGTTGCGGGCAATGATGATCGCGTCGTTGGGGAACTTGTCGGCGGTCGCGGTGTGGGCGCCGAAGCCGGCTAACTGTCGCAGCAGGCGATTGGCGAGATCGTCGAAATCGTGCATCCGCTCGCGCAGATAGGGGTCGGTCAGCCGCATCATGCGGGCGCGGGTCTCGCTCTGCACACGCTCGACGGCCGCCTCGGCGGTCAGGCCGTTGCGGATCGCTTCTTCGAGCTTGCGCACCCAGCCGCGGTCATGCGCGAACATGCGGTAGGCTTCCAGCACCTGCCGATGCTCGCCTTCCATCGAAACTTCACGGCGCGACAGCATGTCATCGATGTGAATGCGCAGCGAGCCCAGCGCTTCGCCGAGCCGGTTGAGCTCGAGATCGACATCGTCGTTCAGCAGGTTGGTGACGACCACGCGCGGGTCGTGCAGCACGACATAGCCGAGGCCTATACCGTCGCCATAGGCTTCGCCGTCCACCATGACGGGTCTGGTGAGATCGAGTTCCTCGCCAGGCCTGGTCAGCTTTTTCAGGCCGCCGCTGGCCACCATTTCGGCCAGCAGCATGGACACGGTTTCGAGGGCTTCGACCTCGTCGTCGGAATAATGCCGCTGCGCGCGGTTCTGCACCGTGAGCACGCCGAGCGCGCGGCCGGCGCGCAGGATCGGCACGCCCATGAAGGAGTGGAACAATTCTTCGCCGCTCACCAGGTAGGCAAAGGCGGGGTGACTTTGAGCGTCGGAGAGATTGAGCGGCTGGGCGGAGGCAGCGATGGTACCGACCAGACCTTCGCCCATTTTCAATTGGGCGGTATGGACCGATTCCTTGTTCAGGCCTTCGGTGGCGTAGAGTTCGAGCACGCCGTCGGCGCGCAGCACATAGACCGAGCAGACTTCGGCCACCATGTTGGCGGCAATCTGGCGGACGATGCGGTCAAGCCGCTCCTGCGGCTCCAGCGGCTCGGCCGACAGCTCCCTCAAACGTCTCAGCAGGATGCGCGGACCATGTGCGAGGTCTCTGACCACTAAAGCGCCCTTCTGAATTCCAATTCCGAAAGAGCCTGCTGCAGATCAAGAGAATCAACCCACTGTCGCAGCCCCCCGGCCGTKATTATTTCTTATCGAGTCCATAGGCCGAATGCAAAGTGCGAACGGCCAGTTCTCCATAGGCGCCATCGATCAAAATTGAAATCTTGATTTCAGATGTCGTGATCGCCTTGATATTGATGCCCTTTTCAGCAAGCGCCGAGAAGGCCTGGGCGGCGACGCCGGCATGGCTGCGCATGCCGATGCCGATCACGGAGACTTTCACCAGGCCCGATTCGGACTGGATGACATCGAAGCCGACCTTTTCCTTCTGGCCGTCGAGCACCCGCAGCGCCTTTTCCAGGTCGCCGGTCGGCACGGTGAAGGTCATGTCGGTGCGCGAACCGTCTTCGGAAATGTTCTGCACGATCATGTCGACATTGATATGCGATTCCGCCAGCGGCCCGAAGATCGCGGCCGAGACGCCTGGACGGTCGGCGACGCGCCTGAGCGAGATCTGCGCTTCATCCTTGGCAAAGGCGATGCCGGTTACGACTTCCTGTTCCACGACTTCTTCCTCATCACAAATCAACGTGCCGGGGGGATTTTCGAAATCGCCCATGCCCGGCGCATCGGGATCCTCGAATGACGACCGCACGAAGGTGCGGACCTTGAATACCATGGCGAGCTCGACCGAACGGACCTGCAGAACCTTCGAGCCGAGCGATGCCATTTCCAGCATTTCCTCGAACACCACCTTCTTGAGGCGGCGGGCCTTGGGCTCGATGCGCGGGTCGGTCGTGTATACGCCATCGACATCGGTATAGATATCGCAGCGATCCGCCTTGACGGCGGCGGCGATGGCCACGGCCGACGTGTCGGAGCCGCCGCGGCCCAGCGTGGCGACGCGATTGTCCGGGCCGAGGCCCTGGAAACCGGCAACCACGGCCACCTGGCCTTCGCCCATGCGACGGATCAGTTCGGTGCCGTCGATATCCATGATGCGGGCGGCGCCATGGGCATTGTCGGTGCGGATCGGGATCTGCCAGCCCTGCCAGGAGCGGGCATTGATGCCCATGGATTGCAGCGCGATGGCGACCAGGCCGGATGTCACCTGTTCGCCGGAGGCGACCACGGCGTCATATTCGCGCGCGTCGTAGAAAGGCGAGTTGCCGCCAACCGTCTTCGGCGTGTCCTGCACCCATGCGACCAGTTCATTGGTCTTGCCGGACATGGCCGAAACCACGACCGCGACCTCATGGCCAGCCTCGACTTCACGTTTGACATGGCGGGCAACGTTATGAATGCGTTCCAGATTGGCGACCGATGTGCCGCCGAATTTCATCACGATGCGTGCCATGCTTCTGTCGTTCCGGTCTCGCGCATGCCGAAAATCCAGGCATGCCAAATTTTTCATCCGCCGCGATCGGTGGAATTTGGCGGTCTCTTAGCGGAAGCGGGATAAGGATTCAATGGGCGAGAAGAATTGTCTCAAATCGCCCGCGAATCTCGGTCAGAATATCGAGCGGACAATGTCTGTCGGCAACAAAGAACCAGTATTCACCAAATTGGTTATTGATCGTGAACTCATGACTGCGAAACTCGAAATCGATCCAGCTTTCTGGAATGGTTTCGAGAAACTCAGTGAGTTGCATGTCCGTCATCGCTTTGATCTGCTGGACCAAAGCTGTCGACAACATCGATTCCGGCAGCGACAGAAAGTGCCGGGAACCGTCATGCATGATAAAGTCGGTGATTGCTGCGTCAGTCATTTGAGATGCATGATCAACAGGAAACGACCGAAAATCAATTGATGATCACGCTCGAGCCATCCGAGTACTCAACACTATCGACGCAGGCCAGCGCCGTGATCTTCAGCTTGCCCGGCTTCAACAGCTTGTCGCTCTTGTCATCATCCGGGCCGCCGAGGTCGAGTTCCGCCTCCGCGTGTGCGGCCACCGGCTGGTAGAGGATGATCTTGGTGCTGGCGATGGATTTCTTGCCGACGAAGAATTCGATCGTGCCGCCGACGGACTTGATTGCCTTGTCGTCATTGGATTTGACCACAATCGTATAGTCGAGTTCGTCATCTGCGGCTGGTTCGACCTTCCAGCTTTTGACGGTGAAGACGCGATCGGAGCGGAGGCCGCAGAGCTCGGCCGCCTTGATTTCGCTGGAGATCAACAGGCCGATGAACGCAATGACGATCGCAACCAGATACATCTTCATGGAATGCCCCCCGGATCCAAGGTGTTGGTCTTCTGTCCCGAGAGATCTACGATTCAGACGCGGGAATTATTCGCGGATCATGCGATCCAGACGTCGGACGCTTCGTTCCGGCCTCTCAATGCTAGGCCTTGGTGGAAGCGCATGTCGCGGCTGTAGCGCTCGCGCAGCGCGGTGTCTGTGACAGCCTCCATCGCCGACTGACTGGCCACGATGCCACAGGAAAGACTGCGCGTGGCGGCCTCAAGCCGCGCGGCCACGTTGACCGTATCGCCAAGGGTGGCGAATTCCATCCGCCGGGCATTGCCGATGTCGCCGAGGATGACCGAGCCGAAATGCACACCGACCGACAGCCGGATCGCTTCCAGCCCCCTGCTGGTCCGTTCGGCGTTGAGATGCCTGACGCTTTCCTGCATGGCGAAGGCAGCGGCAATGGCGTTGGATGCATCGGATGGCGATGGGTTGGGCGTGCCGAAACTTGCCATCAAACCGTCACCCATATATTTATCGAGCGTGCCGCCATGGGAAAACACCACCTCTTCGAGCGTGGCGTGAAACTCGCGCAGCAGCGAAATGACCTCGGCAGGCGTGTGCGCCTCCGCATAGCGCGTGAAGCCGACGATATCGGCAAACAGGACGGCGACTTCCTGCGAGCGCACGCCGCCCATCGGCTCGTTGCGGCGCGCCAGTTCCTCGACCATGGAAGGTGGGAAATAGCGCGACAGGTTGGCCCGTTCAGCGGCGAGATCTGCTTGCCGAATCAGCAATTGGCTGGCGCGCCTCGATTTCAGGCCGAGGATCACAGCAACAATGACCAGGATCGTCATCTCCTGAACCCGGTTGGCGAAATTGATGCTGTTCGGGTCGAGCGCCTCGAACACGCGCTCGTGGCCGGCCAGCGCCTGCCGCATTTTTTCCGACAGATCCGGATAGGTGGTTCCGAACAGCCAGACACCGCCGATCCCACCAAGCCAGATGACCGCCACCCATAAGCCGAAACTCTGAACCGTGCGCCAGCTATAGGCGAGCGTCGCACTGGCCAGGAAGATGAAGAAATAGTCGAACCCGTCGAAGCGGAACTGGAAGGCAGTCGGCCAGGAATCTCGCGAAAACGGATTGGGCACGGTGATGATGAGCGTCAGCAGCACCAGATCTGCCGTGATCAACGCCAGTTCCAGACGCGACTGACCAACGCGGGCGGCGCGCATCTGCGCGATGCCGATCAGGACGAACAGCAGCAGTCCGGCCTCGTAATATAAACTCTCGATGCGCGGGTTGAGATATATCAGCAGCACCGCCACGACGGCCAAGGCAGCCGCACGCGCCCATGTCGCGATCCGCTGTCCCTCCATCTTTTCGATTTCCAGCGCGCGGGCCAGATGCGGGTTGCGCTCGGCCAGCCGTTCGTCTGCTTCACGCGTCGATCGCAGATCCCAGGCCACTGGCAACCAGCGACTTATCCAAGTCCCGCGCTGACGCGCCTCGTCCGGTTGATGTTCGACGGAATCCAATCCCACAAGCAGAGCCCCCGTTGCAGGGCATATCTAGCATCCGCTCGCGACGACGTCACCAAGGCAGGTTCAGTCCGCGTTCAAGTCCCGATCGCCGCCTTGATCATCGCCTTGGCATCATCGCTTTGCCAGGCCGCCGGGCCATTCATGGCGCCCAGCATGCAGCCCTTGGAATCGATCAGCACGCTTGCCGGCAGGCCCATGGCGACGCCGGCCTTCTTCAGCGTGTTGAAGCTGCTGAGGCCGCCGTCATGGAAGAGCGTCAATGCATCGATCTTGGTCTCGGCCATGAACTGGCGCGGCTTGTCGACGCTATCGCCATTGTCGAGGTTGATCGCAGTCACCTGGAACTTGTCGCCGCCCATATCCTTCTGCAGGCCATTGAGCGCCGGCATTTCCTCGCGGCAGGGAACGCACCAGGTGGCCCAGAGATTGACGAGCTGCACCTTGCCGCCGAAATCGGCGAGCTTGACGTCCTTGCCGGCGCCATCCTTGAACGGCGGCAGGACGAGGGCATGGGACTGACTGGCCGGGACGAAGGCCGCGACTTGCCCCTTGGCGAAGGGTGAGAGGCGCGCGATGGCCGCGGCGGCCGGCGAGCAATCGATGGACGCAGCTGCATCATCGGCATTGCTTTGGACGCCTCCCTTCATGTAAACGGCGACACCACCGGCAAGGACGCCGAGAACGGCCGCGATCGCGATCAGCTTTGCGGAAGGAAAAAGTCTCGGCTTCTTGTCCTGCATGTCATCACTCTCATTTTCCAGGGCGCGCCATGGCTGACGGCAATTCCAACTCTTCGAACCAGATGTGGGGCGGACGTTTCGCCGCCGGTCCCGCCGCGATCATGGAGGAGATCAATGCCTCCATCGGCTTCGACAAGAAGCTTTACGCCCAGGACATTGCCGGTTCGATCGCGCATGCGACCATGCTCGCCGCGCGAGGCATCATCACCGAGGCCGACCGCGATCAGATCGTCTCCGGCTTGAAGCAGATAGAGAGTGAGATTGAAAGCGGCAAGTTCGAATTCTCACGCAGACTTGAAGACATTCATATGAATGTCGAATCACGGCTCGCCGACCTGATCGGTCCGGCTGCGGGGCGGCTGCACACTGCTCGCTCGCGCAACGACCAGGTGGCGCTCGATTTCCGCCTCTGGGTCAAGGCTGAGCTGCAGAAGGCCGAGAAGGCGCTGACCGGCCTGATCACGGCCTTCCTCGACAAGGCGGAAAAGCATGCCGACACCGTCATGCCCGGCTTCACCCATCTGCAGACGGCGCAGCCGGTGACCTTCGGCCATCATTGCATGGCCTATGTGGAAATGTTCGGCCGCGACCGCAGTCGCGTCCGGCATGCCATCGAACATCTCGATGAAAGCCCGATCGGCGCCGCGGCTTTGGCCGGCACGCCCTATCCCATCGACCGCCACATGACGGCCAAGGCGCTCGGTTTTCGCGAGCCGACACGCAATTCGATCGATACGGTGTCAGATCGCGATTTTGCCCTGGAGTTTTTGTCGATCGCCGCGATCTGCGCCGTGCATCTGTCGCGTTTCGCCGAGGAGATTGTCATCTGGACGACGCCGCAATTCGGTTTCGTGCGCCTTTCCGACGCCTTCTCGACCGGCTCCTCGATCATGCCGCAGAAGAAGAATCCGGACGCTGCCGAACTTGTGCGCGCCAAGACCGGCCGCATCAACGGCTCGCTGGTGGCGCTACTCACTGTCATGAAGGGCCTGCCGCTCGCCTATTCCAAGGATATGCAGGAAGACAAGGAACAGGTCTTCGACGCCGCCGAAAACCTCGAACTGGCGATTGCCGCCATGACCGGCATGGTCAGCGACATGACGATCAACGAGGCGAAGATGAAGGCGGCGGCCGGCGCCGGCTATTCGACGGCCACTGACCTTGCCGACTGGCTGGTGCGCACCGTCGGCCTGCCGTTCCGCGAGGCGCATCACGTCACGGGCCGGATCGTGGCGCTGGCGGAAAGCAAAGCATGCGATCTGTGGGATCTGCCACTCGATGAACTGCAGGCTATCCATCCTCAGATCACGGCGGATGTCTTTGATGTCGTCACCGTCGAAGCCTCGGTCGCGGCGCGCAAGAGTTTTGGCGGCACCGCGCCCGAGGAAGTGCGCAAGCAGATCGCCTGGTGGCGGGCGCGCAATTGATCAACGACCTTGATTCTGTGTTCAGCAGAATCAGGGTGCACAAGACTTCCGAGATTCGCTAAGAACATCCGACAATTGTTCGAGGACGACATGCCGATCACGCTCCGATCCCTCACTCTGACGCTCGCCGTGCTCGCCGGAATGGGGCTTGCCCTTTCCGGCTGCGGCCGCAAGCCCGAGCTTTATGCGCCGGGGCACGCGCCGGTGAAAAACGGTGACCTCGAGGGACGCGCCAAACAAAAAGCCAAAATCCCCGAGCGTCCCTTCCTTCTCGATCCTCTTCTCTGACGGACCATTGCCGTGAATCATTTCGACTATAAGGACGGCGTGCTCTGCGCCGAAAACGTGCCCGTGCCGGAAATCGCTGCCGCGGTCGGCACGCCCTTCTATCTCTATTCCACCGCGACGCTGGAGCGGCATGTCCGCGTGTTCCAGGAAGCCTTTGCGGATGTGGATTCGCTCGTCTGCTATGCGATGAAAGCCAATTCCAACCAGGCGGTGCTGAAGACGATCGGCCGCGCCGGCGCCGGCATCGACGTGGTGTCGGAAGGCGAGTTGCGCCGGGCGCTGGCGGCGGGCATTCCAGCGGACAGGATCATGTTTTCGGGCGTCGGCAAGAAGCCGCGCGAGATGGATTTTGCGCTCGACGCCGGCATCTATTGCTTCAATGTCGAGAGCGAGCCGGAACTCGACGTGCTCAACGAGCGGGCGCTTGCCAAGGGAAAGAAGGCGCCGGTCTCCTTCCGCATCAACCCGGATGTCGATGCCAAGACCCATGCCAAGATCTCGACGGGCAAGAAGGAAAACAAGTTCGGCATCTCTTACAAGCGCGCCCGCGATATCTATGCCCGCGCCGCGACCCTGCCGGGCATCGCGGTCAACGGCATCGACATGCATATCGGCAGCCAGATCACCGAGCTGCAGCCCTTCGATGACGCGTTCCGGCTGCTGCGTGAACTGGTCGAGACGCTCAGGGCCGATGGTCACCATATCGAACATGTCGATATCGGTGGCGGGCTCGGCATCCCCTACAAGCTCGACAATGATCCGCCGCCGAACCCGGACGCCTATTCCAAAGTGGTCAAGAACCAGCTGCGCGGTCTCAACTGCAAGATCGTCACCGAGCCGGGCCGCCTCATCGTCGGCAATGCCGGCATCCTGGTGACCGAAGTCATCTATGTGAAAGAGACCGAGGACCGGACCTTCGTCGTTGTCGATGCGGCGATGAACGACCTGATCCGCCCGACGCTCTATGAAGCCTGGCACGAGATTTCGCCGGTGGCTGTCCCCGCTGCGAACAGCCCACGTATCCGGGCGGATGTCGTCGGCCCGGTTTGCGAGACTGGTGACTATCTTGCGCTCGACCGCGAAATGGCGCGGCCGAAGCCGGGCGACCTTCTGTCGGTCGGCTCGGCCGGTGCTTATGGCGCGGTGCAGGCGGGCATGTACAATTCGCGGCCTTTGGTGCCGGAAGTCCTGGTCAAGGATAACCAGTTCCACGTCATCCGAGCCCGGCCGACCTATGACGAGATGATCGGCGCCGATGATCTTCCGGACTGGCTGGAATAAACGCGGCTAAAGCCATTGTGATCGGTTTCTGCGACCGTTTGCCTCGCCTTTGCCCAAAACAATGCTATGCTTTGTGCTTCGAGATGAACAACGAAGGCAGAGGATGATCGAGAGCGGCCAAAGCGAGCCAAGTCGCGGATTTGTCGGTTTGACGCGGCGGATCGCCGGCATGCGTATGGTTGCATTCTCGGTGATGGCGGCCGAGCGATTGCTGGTGGCGGCCCTGCCGGTGCTCGGTGTCGCCGGTCTGTTTCTGATCGTTAGCTGGTTCGGGCTCTGGCGTTTCTTGCCCGATCTGCTGAAGGTCGCTGCTACTCTCCTGTTCCTGCTGGCCTTCGTCGCTGCGCTCTACAGGTTCCGCGGTTTTCAATGGCCTGCCCGTTCGGCGGTCGACCGCCGGCTCGAGGAGCGGAGCGGGCTTCAACATCAGGCAATCAGCGTCCAGACGGAAATGCCTGCCGGCGACGACCCCTATGCGCAAGCCCTGTGGAAGGCGCACCAGGCGCGCATGGCCGAGCGGATCAAGGCGATCGACAGCGGCCCGCCGTCGCCCGATATCGCCCGCCACGATCCCTATGCGCTCCGCGCCGCCGTGGTGCTGCTCCTGGTTGTCGGCTGGAGTTTCTCCTGGTCGAACTATGGCGGCCGGGTTGCTGATGCCTTCGATTATTCCGGACCAAAGGTGGCCGCGGCGAATACGCGCGTGGATGCCTGGGTGACTCCACCCGCCTATACCAGTGTCGCGCCGATCTATCTTTCGGGTTCCCAGGTCAGGGCGCCCGACGAGCTGATCCGCGTGCCGCAATTTTCCGAACTGACGGTGCGGATCAGCGGCGACGGGGTCGGCGATGCGGTGACTTTCACTTTGCCCGACAGCGACAAGGCCGTCGTGCTGCAGCCGGAAAAGGCCGACAGGACGGCGAAGGCCGATGCCGCCGAAACCGCAACGCCCGCGACCAGCGCCAGCTATAAGCTGAAGCTTGTCCGTGACGGCAAGGTTTCGGTGGGCAATACCGAATATGCCTTCACCATCACGCCCGATCATAACCCCGAAATCGCCTTTTCCAAGGAGCCGGGCCGGGCCGTCAACGGTGCCCTGGACGTAGCGTTCGAGGCCAAGGATGACTATGGCGTCACCGAGGCGCGCGCCGAGATCGTGCCGGTGGAGCAGGATCCAAAAGCGGCGCCGCTTTTCGATCCGCCCGCCTTTCCGCTCGACCTGCCGGGCGGCAATCCGAAAGACCTCAAGGGAACATCGAGCCGCGATCTGACGGAAAACCCGCTTTCCGGCAAGAAGGTCAGGATCACGCTTGTCGCCAAGGATGCCGCAGGGCTCGAAGGCCGCAGCGAAACCAAGGAGATCGTGCTGCCGGCGCGCTTCTTCGCCGAGCCGCTCGCCGGCTCGATCGCCGAGCAGCGGCAGGTGTTCAGCCTGGATATCCGCCAGATTCCGCGGGCGCTGGAACTGAACGATGCGGCCGGCTTCCGGGCCGACGAGACGATCCCGAATGTCAGTTACTACCTGCTTCTGCAATCGGTGGGCGATCGGCTGCGGCTGGCGCGGAGCGTCCAGGACCTGACCGATGCCTCGGCCTATTTTTGGGATGTCGCCCGCTATATCGAGGATGGCGACCTATCCTCGGCAGAGAAGCGGTTGAGGAATGCCCAGGACAAGCTTTCCGAAGCGCTGAAACGCGGCGCCTCCGACAAGGAGATCGAAAAGCTGATGAGCGAGCTCAAGCAGGCGATGAAGGATTATCTCGCCGAGCTGGCCAAGCGCATGCAGGATGGCGATCCGAGCCAGCTGTCGATGCAGGCGCAGCGGATGATGCGTGCCCAGGATTTCGACAATATGATGAACCAGCTGGAAAACCTGGCGCGTTCCGGCGCCCGAGACCAGGCCCAGCAATTGCTGTCGGAAATGCAGCGCATGCTCAACAACATGCAGACGGCACGGCGCAGCAATCAGCAGCAGCAAAACAATCCGATGCGCGACCAGATCGACAAGCTTGGCCAGCTGATGCAAAAGCAGGAAAAGCTGATGGAGGACACGCACCGGACGCAGCAGGAGCTGCTCGACCGGATGCAGCGCGGCGACCAGAGCGACCAGGACCAGCAGGGGCTGAACGACGAGCCGCTGACCGAGCAGCAGCCCGGCGACCAGAAACAGCAGAATCCCGGCAAGCAGTCGCCGGAAGACAAGATGACCACAGAGCAACTGCGCAAGGCGCTCAAGGATATGCAGGCGCGGCAGAAGGACCTTGAAAAGGACCTCGACGGCCTCGGCAAGAAGCTGAAGGAATTGGGCATGAAACCAATGCCCGGCTTCGGTGATGCCGGCAAGGAAATGAAGAATTCCGACGAGGCGCTTGGCAAACCGGATGGCCAGCGCTCCGCCGATGCCCAGGGTCGTGCGCTCGAAGCATTGCGCAAGGGTGCCGGCGAACTGATGCAGCAGCTGAGCCAGAACGGTCGGCAAGGTCAGCAGGGCATGATGCCGATGCCGGGCAACGAACAGACCGACGGCAACGACCCGCTCGGCCGCCGCTCCGGCCAGCTCGGCGCCGATGTCGATGACCAGGTCAAGGTGCCCGACCAGATCGACGTGCAGCGTGCGCGCGAAATCCTCGACGCCATCCGCCGCAAGCTTGGCGACGGGCCGGCGAGCATTATCGAGAAGGAATATCTCGAAAGGCTGCTGGATCTGCAGTGACCCCGATGGGTTGCTGCAGCGCTGGACTATCAAACGCGACACGTCGACAATTTGCTGCCGTCTGGGCGAGAGGCAAAGCAGACCATTCGCCGGTCCACACGGCTCCTGTCTTCCTTACTCCCATCCGTCCGCCTGCTTCTTTCCAGAGCCAGGCAACGGTTCGGCTGGGGGCGGCCTCGATCGAAGGCGGGGTTTCAAGTTTTGTTTTTGTTTGGTTTTGTTTTCCGTCTCGTTTTCCGTCTCAGTCTGTGTCTCCGTCTCTGTATGTCGACACCCGTCCGACACCGGTGTCGGACGGGTGTCAGACGGGTGTCTGAGGGCTACGCCGTTTGTCGCTGCTCACCCCCGTGGGCGCGACGCCATTTCGCGTCCGGATGTCGTGCTCAACCTGCTAGCTGAGATCAAAGGAGAGGTACGCCTCAGATCCGCGGCAGTTTGCCGAGCGGTATGAAGCTGAGCGAAATGTCGCCGCGTTCGACCTTGAGATTGACCGTCACCGTGTCGCCGCCCTTGGCAAGCCCCTTGAGCAGGGCCGCGACGGCGCCGATCGTGTCCTGCGCGTCCGGAAAGAGGGCGCGCAGCTTCTGGTCCCAGAGATCGATCTTCTCGAATCTGGTGCGGAAGGTGCCGTTGATATAGCCCTTCTCGTCGACCGTGAACGGCCCCGACAATTCGCCGTAGAGCCCATCCGGCGTGGCGATCTTGAAGGCGCGGATCTCGCCCTTCATCGGATTGCGGATCGGCTTGCCCTGCAGTGCTGCGGCCTTGCCGTAGACGGTCAGATCCGCGCTGGTCGACAGTTTCGGCACGATGGCGGCGCCATCCTTGTCCAGCCATTCGAAATCGTTGGCGATGACCGCGAGATCGAGATCGCCGTTGTTCTGCCGCGTGTGGAATTCGCCCTCCTTCACTTTGAGGTCGAATGGACCGACGAAAGCAGGGGAATCGATCTTCAGCGAAGGCAGATCGCCTTGCAGCGACAGCTCCTGCAGCCCGGAAAGGCCGGCATGCAGCGATGAGCCGAGCTTCTTCCAGCTGGCCGTCACGGTGGTCCCGTCTTCCAGTGTCGCGGTTGCCGGGCCTGCGAGCTCGACATTGACGAAGCCGGGATTGTAGACGCGTGCCATGGCCTGGACCGGGCCGGCCTTGACTTCGGCGCCGCTGATGGGATCGGTGACACCGGTCTGTTCGCAGGTGAAGCCGATGCCGAAACGGAAGAGATAGAGCGCGCCGCCGGTGGAGAGGTTGGCGCAGGTGAAGCTCACCTTGCCCGGGCTTTCGCGATTGACGAATTGTCCGAGAAAATCCTGGAATTTTMTTGCAACATAGAACCAGCCGGCGGAATAAAGGGCGACGGCGATCACCACCGCTATGCCGAGCCGCCGGATTTTTCGTCCGGCCGGTGAAGATGCGGCGCTCGCCTCTGCTGTCATTCAATGCTCCCAGACTGCCCGGATTCAGATGTCGCCCTTGCCAATGCCTGCCGATATGGACGAATTTTGGGTATTTGGCTACGGTTCGCTGATGTGGAACCCGGGCTTTGCCTTCGAGGAGCGGCATCTTGCCGTGCTCAGGGGCTATCACCGCGCGCTCTGCATCCATTCCTGGGTGCATCGCGGCACCGAGCTCGATCCCGGCCTGGTCCTGGGGCTCGATCGCGGCGGCGCCTGCAGGGGCGCGGCCTATCGCGTGCATCCTGATAATCGCGCTGAGGTCGTCGCCTATCTGCGTGAGCGTGAACTGGTAACGAACGTCTATCTCGAACGGTTCCTGCCGATCCGCATCGCCGATGGCCGGCGGGCAACGGCGATCACCTACATCGTCGACCGCGACCACCAGCAATATGCGCCGGCCCTGACCACCGACGACGCGGCGCGTATCGCCGCCAATGCGGTCGGCAAATCAGGACGCAACATCGACTATGTGCTCAACACGGTCGAGCATCTGCGTTCGCTCGGCATCCGTGATGCCTGGATGGAAGAGGTCGGCGAGAAACTGCGCCTCTATCAGGCGCTCGGCTGAGGCCCCTTCAATTCAGCAAGCCGTTTCTTCGTGATCTCCGTCAGCGGCACCTGCGGATTGGCGGCGACCGTTTCGACCAGCAGCCTGTCGCTTTCGCGCTCGGTATAATCGGCCAGGTGCAGGAAGAATTCGCGCGCGTTCATGCCGGGCTGGATGGGCGGCAGGATGCGGATGACGATATGGCCGGCGCGGCGCAGGAAGCTCTTGCGCGGCCAGAACAGACCGGCATGCTGAATGACGGGCACGACCGGGACATTGAGGTCGGTGTAGAGCTTGGCGATGCCGTATTTGTAGTCCGGCTTGTCGCCAGGCACTTTGCGCGTGCCTTCGGGATAGATGATCAACTGGCGGCTCTCCGCCATCGCCTCGTTGGCTTGTTCGATCATCTTCGGGATGGCGCGCGCCTTGGCGGAACGGTCGATGGCGATCATCCGCTGCTTGGCCAGGTACCAGCCGAAGAGTGGAATCCAGATCAGCTCGCGCTTGAGGATGAAGACGGGATCGTCGAAGGTCGGCACGATTGCGAACGTGTCCCAGAAGGACTGATGTTTTGCCGAGATGATGCAGCCGCCCTTGGGCAGGTTTTCGAGCCCTTGGATCTCGTAGCTGATGCCGGCGATCTTGTCGGCCATGAACAGATTGCCGCGGCACCAGAACTTGGCGATGTGATAGGCGATCTTGCGCGGCAGGAGGAAATAGAACGGCGTGAAGATGATCATCTGCACGATGAAGGCCAGGTAGAAGGTGACCTGGAAGAGGGCGGAACGCAAATAGACCATGCGGCAGGATTCCGAAAGCGGCGCAAGCGACAGCGCCTTCCTTAACCGATGAAGACAGCAAGCGAAAGACGGAACTCTCGTCTTCTGCAGTCGGCCGGAGGCAGGCTTGCCGATGGCAATCGGGCGGCGACATTTCCGCTTGACGAATTCATAGCTCGTCGGTTATGGATTAACCCATAGCCAACGGGTTATGAATTAGAGATGGAAAATATCCAGGACATGCTGTTCAAGACGCTCGCCGATCCCACGCGGCGGACGATTTTCGAGCGCCTGTGTCGCGAAGGCGAGCAGACGGTCGCGGCGCTGACGGCACGGGCGGGCGTGTCGCAACCCGCCGTCTCCAAACATCTCGGCGTGCTGAAACAGGCCGGGCTGGTGCGCGACCGCCACGAAGGCCGGCAAACGCATTACAGCGCCGAGCGGGCAGCGCTCGCCCCGCTCCTCGATTGGACCAAGCAGATGACTGGCTTCTGGGAAGGCCGTTTCGACGACCTCGAAGACCTTTTGAAAAGGATGGATCAATGAACGCAGTACCGCCTGAAGTGCTCACCGCCGTCGTCGAGCGCGACATCCCGCATCCGCCGGAGAAAATCTGGCGGGCGCTGACCCAACCGCATCTGATCGAGGAATGGCTGATGAAGAACGATTTCCAGCCCATGGTCGGCCATCGCTTCAATCTTCGTGGCGAATGGGGCGGCGTGCTCGATTGCGAGGTGCTGACMGTCGAGCCGAACCGGAAGCTCGCCTATACCTGGAACTACGAACATGAGGATGCGGCCTATGACCTCAAAAGCGTGGTGACGTTGACGCTGACGCCAACCAGCACCGGCACGCATCTGCGCATGGAACAGGCGGGCTTCCGCCCGGGCCAGAAGCAGGCCTATGGCGGCGCCAAGGCCGGATGGCAGCAATTCCTGGAAAAACTGGAGCAGGTGGCGGGCCGCGCGGACTGACATTCGGCGGCGCCATTATTATTCCTGAAGGAGAGATCAATGAACTGGAATGCCTCTATCCGGCAACTGCATCGCTGGCTGTCGATCATCTTCACGCTGACGGTGATCGCCAATTTCGTCGCCATGGCTTTGGTCGGCCAGCCGCCGGCCTGGATCGTCTATTCCCCGCTTCCGCCGCTTTTCCTGCTCTTGTTCAGCGGCCTATATATGTTCGCGCTGCCCTATACGGCCAAATGGCGCAGCAGGAGCGCCTGAGGAGGCAGCGATGTCCGGCGAGACGCCTGGCAAGGCAAGGAAGGTGAAAACGGTATCGGCCAAACAAGCCGGTGCACAGCCGAAATTGCTTTCCGGTGGCAATCCTGAGATCGCCAGGGGCGAGGGTGATGGGCCGGTGCAGGCCTATATCGCGGCGATGCCGGGCTGGAAGCACGATATCGGCTTGCGCCTCGACGCACTGATCGAGCGGGCCGTTCCCGATGTGAGGAAAGCGATCAAGTGGAACACGCCCTTCTATGGCCTCGAAGGCCAGGGCTGGTTCCTCGGATTTCACTGCCTGACGAAATACGTGAAGGTCGCCTTTTTCCGCGGCACGTCGCTCGATCCCGTGCCGCCGGGCACGTCCAGGCAGAAGGAGGTGCGCTATCTCAATATCCGTGAGGGCGATGCGATCGACGACGTGCTGCTGACGGCGTGGATTGAGCAGGCGAGCCGGTTGCCTGGAGAGAGGCTTTGAGTAGAGGCGTCGCTAAAACTTGAGCAGTTTCGTTCGGCGGCATGGCTGAACAAGCCGCGACAAAACTCACCCCCGCACCAAAATCTTCCCCGCACGCCCCGATGCCGCACCCGCCTCGGCCGCCTTGGCAATATCGGCAAGGTCGAAGATGCCGCCGACCTGTAGCGTCACCTTGCCTTCGGCCACCAGCCGCACGAGTTCGCCGATCCAGCGGCCGATCTCTTCGCGCGGCGTGGTCTTGATGATCTTGGCGAGCCAAAAACCCTTGACCACGGCCTGCTTGAAGATGAGATCGCCGGCGGAGATTTCCAGCGGCTGGCCGGACATACCGCCGAAGGAGACGAGTGTCGCACCTTCGCCCGCAAGCGCCATGAGTTCGCCCGCAGCCTTGCCGCCGACGCCGTCGATCGCAAAGCTGATGGACGACGTGCCGACGATTTTGCCCACCTCGTCCTGCCAGCCGGCTGCGGCGGTCGAGACGACATTGCCGATGCCAAGGTCATGGAGTTCCGAGACACTTTCCTCGCGGCGGACGAGGTTCACCACATGGATGCCGCGCGTCTTCGCAATCATCGACAGCACCTTGGCGACCGCGCCGGTGGCGGCGTTCTGGATCACCCATTGGCCGGGCTTCGCGCCGAGGAATTCGATTAGCACCAGGGCACTCAGCGGCATGGCGAGCAGTTGTGCGGCCGTTTCGTCGGATATTGCATCGGGCAAGGGAACGGCGGAAGCGGCAGGCGCGCAAAAATATTCAGCCCAGGCGCCGCGCACGCCGCTGACGGCGACGCGCTGTCCCGACTTGAGTCCCTGGACGCCGTCGCCCAGCGCGTCGACCGTCCCAGTCGCCTCGCTGCCGCCGATGGCCGGCAGGTCCGGCTTGTAGCCGTAGGTGCCGGCGACGGTCAGGAGATCGTGATTGTGGATCGCTGCGAGCGTCATCCGGATTCGGACCTCGCCGGGGCCGGGCTGCGGCACGGCGCTTTCGGCGAGGGTCAGGACTTCGGACGGCGTGCCAAAACTTTTATGGATGGCGCTACGCATGGTGACTCCTTGGGGATCGACTGTAAATGAGCGCGGGTGCTACACCCGAACGTCTCGCCGGTCTAGAGCGTGTCGCATATGCCCCTCAAGGGGAGATTGGATGGAGCGCTGCCTCGCCCCAATCTTCTGTTGTATTCCCAGCACTCGACGCTAATTTGAGGCCGGGAGCCAGTCTCTGGCCAATCTTTCCCCTTGAGGGGGAGATGCCCGCCCTTCGACAAAAGCTCAGGAGGGCAGGGGTGCCTGCGATCCCCGTTATATGCTGACCCCCGTCCAGCCGCGGCTTTCGACCAGCAGATATTTCACATATTCCGATGCCAGCGTCTTGATCAGCATCGGATTGTCGCTGATGTCGGAGAGCGACAGTTCGCGCTCAACCGGGTAGGGGATAAATTCCGACGTGCTGTCGGCGCGGCGGATTTCGGCGAGGCTGCGCGGCATGTGATAATTGTTGGTGACCAGGATCACGGTCTTGTAGTGATGACCCTTGATCCAATGCGCCGTCTCCGTCGCATTGCCGGCTGTGTCGAGCGCGTCGCGGCCAATGTCGACGCAGCATTCGAACAGACCCGCCGAGCTGCGCGTCAGGACCCGAATATGTTTTGCCGTGGTTGCCGGGTTCACGCCGGAAATCAGCAGCCGCTGGCCAGCATGGCTTTGGAGCAACTGCACGGCGAGATCGATGCGCTGGTAGCCACCGGTCAGCACGACGATGGCATCGGCCTTCGGAGCAACTGGCGGCCGGATCGAGGCGACTTGCGCAAAGAAGATGAGGAACCCGCCGGCAAAGGCGACGATTGCGGCAAGAATGGCGAAACCGATGATGCGCAGGAAATAGCGCACAACCCGGACGATGCGGCTGCGGCTGAAATTCCGCCCCGTCGTCATCCGTTCGCCGACATCTGCCTCGTTCATCAACATCCCAAACATGCTACCAAAACTTTTGGGCTGGAAAGGGGCGTTCCGCCCTTACAGCATTATCCCTGATATTGGTCGAGCCGCCCCGGATCGGACCGGATATGGTCGATCTCGTCAATCGTACGCATCACGGTGAACCGTGCCGTCAACGTCGTCAATGCCGCGATCACCAGCATGGTCAGAAAGATGCCGGCATAGCCGGTCCAGTCGATGCTGAACGAGCCGAACAGCGCGGCGGCCTGGTCGCTTTCCGGCGTGGCGAGGCTGCGCGTCTGCCACCAGCCGGCGGCGCCGAAGCACAGCGCGGCCAGCAAAGCTCCCGTCAGCGATCCCTTGAGCGAGATCATCAGGAAATGTTTTTGGAATTCCTGCGCCACGAAGGACGATTCCGCGCCGACGAAATGCAGCACTTCGACAATGTGCCGATTGCCGGCGAGCGCGCCGCGCGTGGCAAAGATCACCGTCAGCACCATGGCGAAGAAGACCAGCCCCAGCACGGCCGAGCCGATGATCACCGTGGTGCGCGCCATCGATACCAGCCGGTCTACCCAGGTGCGGTGGTCGTCGAGATAGGCCTGCGGGATGCGCTTCTTGAGCTCGGCGCGCATGGCGTTGAAATCGGGCGGATTCTGGTCGTCGATGGTGATGATCACCAGCCGCGGCACCGGCAGTTCGTCGATGTCGAGGCCGGCGCCCAGCCATGGTTCGAGCAGACGCGCGGTCGCCTCCTTGTCCATGATCGTGCCGGTCTTGGTGCCGACGAAGTTGAGTGCGAGCGCACGGGCATCGATCAGCGTCTTTTCCATGTCGATCTTGTCGTCGGGCTTCACCTGGATGGTGATTTCGCGCGAGATCTGGCTCTGCCACGACGCTGCCGTGGTGCGGATCATGCTGACCGCGCCGATCGTCAGGCAGGCCAGGAATGACATGATGATGACCACCGCGAGCAAAGCGCGGCCCTGCACGCTCTGCTGCGGCACGATCGAGGCGGTGCGGCGAAGCGCCATTTCGCGGCGCGGCGCGGTCTTTTCCTTGGGAGCGGCAGGGCTCGTGTCAGTCATGGAGGTCGAGCCGTCCCGAGGTGAGGATCATGCGGCGGGCTTCGACCTGGTCCATCAGCGCCAGGTCGTGGGTGGCGATGACCACGGCCGTGCCGAACCGGTTGAGCTCGCCAAAAAGCTTCAGGATGCGGCGGGCCATATGCGGATCGACATTGCCCGTCGGCTCGTCGGCGAGCAGCAGTTCCGGCTGGTCGATCAGCGCGCGAGCAATCGCCGCGCGCTGTTTCTCACCGCCCGAGAGCACCGGCGGCAACACGTTGATGCGGTCGCCGAGGCCGACCCATTTCAGAAGCTCCAGCACATCGCTGCGATAGGTCGACTCATCCTTGCCGCGTACCCTGAGCGGCAGGGCGACATTCTCATAGGTCGTGAGGTGATCGAGCAGCCTGAAATCCTGGAAGACGATGCCGATCCGGCGCCGGAGCATCGGCAATTCGGATTGCGGAATGGTGGAAATTTCGCGGCCGAAGACCTTGATCAGGCCGCGCGTCGGCTTGAGCGACATGAACAGCAGCCTGAGCATGCTGGTCTTGCCGGCGCCAGACGGGCCGGTGAGGAACTGGAAGGATTTTTTCGGGATGTCGAAGGTCAGGTCACGCAGAATTTCCGGCCCCATGCCGTAACGCAGGCCAACATTTTCGAAATGAATCAATGTTTTGTCCTGCCTTCAGGGATTCCTGGAAATTGCGCTGATTTGCGAAGCATTAACCATATCAGTTTACTTTCGGTAAAGACCAACATCAATGGCCGTACCGGATAGCCTTCCGCATGCGGCGGGGAAGTGCGCCAATGCAGACCCATAAGAGAACCGCGACCCGGACGATCGAACCGCAGGATTTTCTGCTGCCCGACCCCGCCCAGCGGCGCCGGCCGACAAGCCCGGTCCGCGCGACCCAGATCGAAGATGCGGTCTTCGAAGTCGTCGCTATTCGTTCCCGGCCGCAGGCACGCGTCAACGACAATCCGCCGCCAAGACAGCCGGTTCGCGAGACCAGCCTGTTGCCGATCCTGGCCCAAATGGGCGGCCGGCTTGCGGCTGTTGTCGAGAAGCGGCTGGCCGGGCTTTCGCCCCAGGCTTTCGTGACACTGCTGACCTCGGCTGTTCTGGCTGTATTCTGGCTCTGCGGCGGATTTTCGGCGCTTGGCGCCTCTTCCGCCGATGCCTCCGAAGCCCCTTTCTCGCTCGTCAGCACCTCGATCGATACGGTCGATGCCAATGGCATGAAGGTGGCGATGGTCACCGGTGCTGTCCGCAACACGTCCGGCAGGATCATCGATGCGCCGCGGCTTGCCATCGTCGCTGGCGGTCATGGCGACATCATCGGCACCATCGTGCTGCCGGTCGACCGGATCGGCCCCGGCGTCACCATTCCCTTCGGCAGCCGCTTCCGGCTCGCCGGTGGAAAATCCAGCGATCTCGCGATAATTCCCGAGCGTCTTTAAGTATCCTGTGTTAGGGCACCGTTTTTTAACGGATCGGAGTTCCCTCATGCATGTCATTCGCGGCAAGACCATAGAGCCGCTGTTCACCGCCGAGGCGATCGACAAGCGCAACAAGGAGCTTGCTGCCGAAATCGCTCATGGTCCGGTCAAGGACCTGCTGGTCATTTCTATTCTCAAGGGCTCGTTCATCTTCGCCGCCGACCTGATCCGCGCACTGCATCATGCTGGGCTCGCGCCGGAAGTGGAATTCATCACCCTTTCGAGCTACGGCATCGGTACGACGTCGAAGGGCGTAAGAATCGTCAAGGACATCGACAGCGAAGTGAAGGATCGCGACATCCTGCTGATCGACGATATCCTCGAATCCGGCAGGACGCTTTCCTTTGCCAAGGATCTGATGTTCGAGCGCGGTGCGCGCCATGTTTCGATCGCCGTCCTGCTCGACAAGACCGGCAAGCGCCAGACCGATCTGAATGCTGATTATGTCGGCTTCGAGTGCCCGGACCACTTCGTCGTCGGCTACGGAATGGACGTTGCCTATGCCTTCCGCGAGCTGCCTTTCGTCGGCGTGGTCACCGGCGACGCGTAAAGGATTGGGCAAGCATAAAGCCATTTACGGCCTCCGTTAACGCGGCCGTTTACCATTCCCAAAGAGCCGATGGTGTTCACTCGACCCAGACGTTAAAACGGGGTTAATAAAATGGCACGCATTCTCATCACGGAAGACGAGGACTCGCTCCGCAGTTTTGTGGCGCGCGCACTCAGAATGGATGGCCATGACACGGTGGAATGTGCCGACGGCGCTGAAGGCCTCGAAGCGCTTCAGGGCGGCAATTTCGACCTGCTTCTTTCCGATATCCGCATGCCCGTCATGGATGGCATCGAACTGGCGCACAAGGCTTCGGCCAGCAATCCCCACCTGAAAATCCTGCTGATGACCGGCTATGCCGAGCAGCGCGAGCGCGCCGACGATCTGATGGAAAAGATCGTCGACGTGGTCAGCAAGCCATTCACGTTGCCGGACATCCGCACGGCGGTCGCGAGAGCGCTGAAGGCCGCATAACGAGACAGTCTATCGCTGCGCCGCCCGCCTCGGCGCAGCACTTGCCGCATCCGCAATCGCCTTTTCCCTGAGCAGCCGGCGAATGACCTTGCCGGTGGTGGTCAGCGGCAGGGCGTCGATGAATTCCACCTCACGCGGATATTCATGCATGGAGAGGCGCTGCTTGACCCAATCTGCGATTTCGTCGGCCAGCTTCGCCGACGGCGCGACGCCGGGTCTGAGCACGACATAGGCCTTGACGATCTCCGTCCGCAGCGGGTCGGGCTTGCCGATGGCGGCAGCGAGCTGCACGGCGGGATGCGACAGCAGGCAATCCTCGATCTCGGACGGACCGATGCGGTAGCCGGACGAGGTGATGACGTCGTCGTCCCGGCCGAAGAACTCGACATAGCCGTCGCGATCCATGACGCCCTGGTCGCCGGTCAGCATCCAGTCGCCGATGAATTTCTTCGCCGTCGCCTCCGGATTGTTCCAGTATTCCAGGAACATCACCGGGTCTGGGCGCTTGACGGCGATCTGGCCGGCCGTGCCGCGCGGCAGTTCGCGGCCCTTGTCGTCAATGATCGCCACGGTATGGCCAGCGGTGATGCGGCCGATGGCGCCGGCGCGGGTGACGCCGAGCGAGGCCATCGAGCCGAGGACGATATTGCACTCGGTCTGGCCGTAGAATTCATTGACGGTGATGCCGAGCGTGCGTTTCGCCCATTCATAGGTCTCGCGGCCGAGCGATTCGCCGGCGGAGCCGATGGCGCGCAGTTTCAGCGCATATTTCTCCAGCGGCCGGTCGATGGCCGTCATCAGCCGGAGCGCGGTCGGCGGGATGAAGGCATTGGTGACGCCCATTTCGGCCATGATGCGATAGGCAAGGTCTGGATCGAATTTCTGCGCCGGCGAGCAGACGGCCGGAACGCCCAGCATCAGGCCGGGCAGCAGGCAGTTCAGTAGGCCGCCCGCCCAGGCCCAGTCGGACGGCGTCCAGAACTTGTCATCCGGCTGCGGCATGAATTCCTGCGCCATCTGCACGCCCGGCACATGGCCGGCAAGCACGCGATGCGCATGCAGCGCGCCCTTGGGCGGTCCCGTCGTGCCCGACGTATAGATCATCAGCGCCGGGTCGTCCTTGGAACTGTCGGCGACCGAAAAGAGCGGCGGATGGGCATCGCTGAGCGCGTCGAACGACAATGTATCGGCATGACTGGCGCCCCCCGTGAGGATGATCTGGCGCAGGCCGGTCAATTGCTTGCGGATCGGGTCGAGCTTGGCATAGCCGAAGTCATTGGTGATCACGGCTGCGGCACCGGAATCCCTGAGACGGTATTCCAGGGCATCGGCGCCGAAGAGCAGCGCCAGCGGCAGCGCGATGCCGCCGAGCTTATAAATGGCGACATGGGCGATGACCGTCTCGAAACTCTGCGGCAGCAGGATCGCCACGCGCTCGCCAGGCTTGACGCCGAGCGAGACGAGGCCATTGGCAAGCTGATTGGACCGGTCGCGCAGCTGGCCATAGGTCAGGTCGCGATGGGTACCGTCCGGGCTGAAATGCTGCAACGCCAGACGATCCGGCTCTCGCTCCGCCCAATCGTCGGCAACGGCTCGGCCTATATTGAATTTCTTGGGAATTTCCCAGTGGAAATCGGCAATCAGCGCGTCATAACTATCGCATTTCGGCAGAAACATTCCGAGAAACCTCGCACTTTCCGCAATGCAATAGCATTTTTTCGCGGTGCGGGGAATAGTTTAGCTGGCTCGGTTGTTGCGAGGCTGGAGGGTTGATGTCAGCGATTGGTACGGACCCTTCGAGGCTTTTCCGGCTGCGCCGAAAAAGTGCCTCAGGGTGAGGTCGAGAGTGTGGCGGTGTGGTGCCCCAATCTCCCCTTGCTGCGCGTGTGCTTGTGGCACTGCGAGCGCCCCATACTCCCTCACCCTGAGGCGCCCCATGACGCGAAGCGGAATGGGGCCTCGAAGGGTCCTGTCCCATACAGAGGGACTGTTGGATGAACCGTTGTTGATGCGCGTGCACCCATCACGGCGCAACATCGTAAGACACCGTCTCCATCTTCGGCGTGCACATTCCTGAACGCAGGGCATTCTCATCGCGGACATGCTTCTGCACGAACACCGTGTTGCCCTTCACCCAGGCCTTCTCCACACAGAAGACAGACGAAAGAGAGACCTGCGTCAGGATTTTCACCTTTGTGGGGTCCGGTTCGAAAAGATCGCTTTTGATTGTCTGTTCGGTGATCGTGTAGGCGGCCATTTCGTTATTGGCGGGCAGTTCGAGGATGAACATGCCGTTGTCCGTCTTGCCGACGACCCGATAGCTGAACGTGCTCGACTGGATCTCGGAATCTTCCACGCCCTTGATCACGGTCGAGACCAGATCGCCGTCGACCTTGATCGGGTTGAAGGGGAAGGCCCAGTTGCTGTCCTGGCAATAGTCGAGAATGATCGACTTGATGATGATGTCCGTGTCGCTGAGCCAGGGGTGAATATGTTCGAGGCAGACGGGGTTCACCGGTTCGCCCTTGACCGTGAACCCGAAGAATTTCTCCTCGGCCTGGCCGTGAAGTGTGGATGCTGCCAGAAACAGCGCTGCAATCAGCATAGAACGGATCATCGTGCCCTCTGTATTGTCTCTGATAGGACGGATCGGCGGGAGCAAATATTTTCGGGTTGCTGGACGGCATGCGCTTCCGCGACTAGAACAAAGTCACAAAAGCGGAGGACGAGATGAGCAAGGACGCGGGAACGATCCGGATCGGCATCGGCGGTTGGACCTTCGAGCCTTGGCGAGGCACGTTCTATCCTGAAAAACTGTCGCAGAAGCGCGAGCTGGAATATGCCGCAAGCAAGCTGACCTCGATCGAGGTCAACGGCACTTACTACGGCTCGATCAAGGGCGACAGTTTTGCCAAATGGTATGACGAGACCCCCGAAGGGTTTGTCTTTTCGCTCAAGGCGCCGCGTTTCGCCACCAATAAGAGGGTGCTGGCCGAGGCCGGCGGTTCGATCGAAAAATTCTTCGACAGCGGCATTCTGCTGCTCAAGGAAAAGCTCGGGCCGATCAACTGGCAGTTCATGGGCACGAAGAAATTCGATCCGGACGATTTCGAGAAATTCCTGAAACTGCTGCCGCAGGAGGTGGATGGCCGCAAGATCCAGCACGCCGTCGAAGTCCGGCATGAGAGCTTCGGCGCGCCGGATTTCATCGCGCTGCTCAGGGAATACAAGGTGGCGATCATCACCGCTGGCGATTCGGAATTCCCTGAGATCGCCGATATTACAGCCCCCTTCGTCTATGCCCGGATCATGGGTACGACCGAGGACCACGCCAAGGGCTATGCGCCGAAGGTGCTCGACCGCTGGGCCGAAAGGGCGAAGGAATGGGCTGCGGGCAAGGTGCCGGATGACCTCAAGGCCGCATCGAAGGATCAGCCGAAGGCCGAGGCGAGGGACGTGTTCCTCTATGTGATCAGCGGCTTCAAGGAGCGCAACCCGCATGCGGCGATGGAGCTGATCGAGCGGGTGAAGTAGGCTCAGCGGATGGAGTGCGCCTTCAGTTTCGGGCCGTAATAGTCGACCTTGACGAGTGCTTTAGCGAAGATATTGGCGTAAGGCACGTAGCCAACCTGAAAGCGGCTGTCGGCGCTGTTGTCGCGGTTGTCGCCGAGGACAAAGCAATGTCCCGGCGGCACCATGAATTCCTGCGTGTTGTCGCCATCGCCATTGTCGGTGATTTCCATGACATCGTAGCTCGTTCCATCGGGGAGCGTTTCCCGATAGATCGCATCCCCATCATAGCCGGGCGTCCGGCCGTGATAGTGCGCGACGAGGTGGCGAGGCAACGGCTTGCCGTTAAGGTAGGTCATGCCATCGATCATTTGCACATGGTCACCGGCCAGGCCAATGACACGCTTGACATAGCTGATAGATGGATTGGGAGGATAGGCGAAGAAGACGACATCCCCCCGCTTCGGCACGCCTTTCATAAGCTGGAACTCCGGCAGATCAGCCTTTATCGGCGAGGGGATCGAGAACTGGTCGTAGCCGTAGCTGAATTTCGTGCCGATCACATAGTCGCCTATGTCGAAGGTCGGCACCATTGAGCCCGCCGGAATCGTAAACGGTTCAAAGATGAAGATGCGCATCAAAAGGGCCAGGCCGAGCGCCGGTAAAGTCAACGGGTCCATGAGAATTCCATCTTGATTTGGCGCCACGCAAACCTGCGGCGAGGGAGCCAGTCGAGCGGGTGAAAGTAGAGACGCACGTCACTGGATTGTTCGAAACGGAAAACCGGGCTTCGTGCCGTCATAAACAGAGAGCGCCTTGGCATAGATATAGTGCTCGGGAACAAAGCCCATACTGAATCGGCTATCGTTGCTGTTGTCCCGGTTGTCGCCGAGCACGAAATAGTGACCAGGCGGAACCGTGAAGATCTGAGTATTGTCGCCTTCGGCGTCGTCGCTCAGATCCAGCGTCAGATAGGTCCTCCCGCCGGGGAGGGTTTCGCGGAAGACTGGGACCTCGGAATATGAGACGCCGTTATCATTGCCGGTATTGGTGTAGGTACCGGCTGGTTCGCGTTTCACCGCCAAGTTGTTCAGATAGAGAATTCCGTCCTTCATTTGCACTCGGTCGCCGGGCAGGCCGATCACTCGCATGATCTGGTTTATGCTTGGGTCGCTGGGCCGGCCGAATATGACCATGTCGCCGCGGGCGGGCGGGATTCTGAGCAGGGAAAAACTAGCGAGGCCCCGCATGAAGTGGATCGAAAACTCGCTGTAGCCATAGGCCATTTTTGACGCCAACAGATAATCGCCGATCACAATAGTGGGAATGTTCGCCCCCGATGGGATGGTGAACGGCTGCAGGATGAATGACCGCATACCGAATGCAATTGTGAACGGTACAAGAAGGAAGATCGGGATGACTCCATACCATCTGGAATACCACTTGTATTGCATTCCTGGCGGGATCCGGCGCGCCAAGATGAATGTGTGAACAAGGCCGACCAAGAGAAACAGCAGCACGATTCCGGCTATGGCAGCATAGATGCCCGGGCGGGTTTCACCGACGAACAGGATGCCCGCAAAGGGACAGATCAGAACAGTCAGAATGAAATAGACAATGCTGAGCCGCCCGCGCCCGATATAGGCCATGCCAGCCGGGACGCCGAGGCAATAACTGACAAGGACTGCGACAAGCGGATGACGATTGCGAAATGGGGTTAATATGCTCATTTTAAATCACTGATATACAGACTTGGACCTGACGCCATCCTTGCTTGTTCCCTACGTCAAATCAAGCAGTGCGTTCGTCGCAATCCGAAAAATCAGACAGCCGTCGCGCGTCCCCTGAGATAGGGAAACCAATCCTCCCTGAGCCGCTGTCCCGGCTGCATGTTATGCCCCGGATAGGATGGCGAAGTGCGGCCCGGCCGTTCGACATAGCGGGCGTCGTCGCCGACAAGGCGCAGCGAGAAGGCGCGGCGGCGGATGCCGCTGTCGTTGCCGCGGGCGCCGTGCAGGGTGAGGAAGTTGAAGGCCACGGCGTCGCCCGGCTGCATGTCCCATTCGAGGGTTTTCATTCCCTCCGCATCCGGGTTCGGCACCGGCATATAGGCGCTCGGGTCGGGATAGAAATTCTGCTCCGACAGCCAGCGGGTCGGCAGCACCTGCTTTTCCCAGAGATGCGAGCCGGCGACGCAGCGCAGGCTGGCCTCTTTCACCGGATCGAGCGGCGACCAGAAGCTGACCGTCTGGCGTCCTTCGACGAAATAATAGGGCCCATCCTGGTGCCATGGCGTCGGCTTGGAAGTCTGCGCCTCCTTCACCAGAACATGGTCGTGGAACATCTGCACCGTCTCGGATTGCATCAGCGCCGCGGCGACATCCGCCACAAGCGGCTGGCGGATGACATCGGAAAATTCCGCAATGCGCTCCCAGTTGCAATAGTCGTCGAAGAAGCGGCCGCTTTCGCCGGGTTTCAGGTTCTCGGAGGCAGAAGGGCCCGGCTCGTCCATGTTGCGCTTGATGCCGGCCCGCAGTTCTTCCACCCAGGACGCAAACAGGCCTTTGACCAGCACCGCGCCGTCGCACTGACAGTCCTCGATCATTTGGGGGGGGGACGAGGTCGGTTGCCTGCATGTCGACATCCTTGCTTTTCGCTGGCGGGTGTCACAGGTCCGGACCGTTTGTCGATCCGCCGCAAGCTGGTGTGCCTTGCGGGGTCTGTTTGGCGTTGGAGATTGGTTCTTACGCCCGCACGGCTATGGGACGCGTCGTCGCACAGCCGCTCGGCCTCGTGTCCGGGATCGAGGTGGGCGTTATCCCATCAGGGTTTTCGCACGATCTCGTTGTCGCGGCGGGCTTCCGGGTTCTGTCCCCGTTCGATCTCGGCCGGCTTGGAAATCGGTTGCACGCCATTGGCAGCAACGTCATGCATGGCTGGGTCCGTCGCCGATGTCGAGACGTCCGGGATCACGCCCGTCGTCGACAGTTGTGTCCCCAGATAGCTCGCCTCCGGCGTATCGGCCTCGTCCCGGACGACTTCCGGCGTGTCGCCGCCAAAGGCGCGTTTGATTCTTTCCATGATGCCCATATCGGGACTCCTCATGCCTCAGCCGGGCAGCACGGGCGTGCCTGGATGGAAGACGACAAAATACATCACTGCTATCATGCAGGCGATGGAGAAGATCGTGGCCACGAAGGTCATCATGCCACGACGGGCGTTCTGTCCTGTGCTTTTCATGTCTTTGCAATGATTCGCCGGGTGAAAAGTTCCGTCGGGCCGCCCGTTCGCACTTGAAGACGGTTCGATGAAACTTCCTGAGAGCCGGAGCTCTGCCGAGACAGCGTAAGTTGAAAGCCCGTGGCGCTGCGAGATTCCAGGAGCTTTGCCATTCCCGAGGGTCGCGGAAAAAACAACGGCACCTCACCAGTTTCGTAAATCAAACGAATATTACGTGGCAAATCCACCGTTGTTCCGAACGGAACAGCGTCGAGCGGCCCATTCCGATAAGTTTTAGTCAGCATTTGCCAAGAGGGAATCCTCTACTCGCCCCTCCCAGACGATCCGATTCCCGTTCAACGAAAGGAATACGTCATGCCAGGCATTCATAACTCCATCATCAGCACGCCGCTTTTCGAGGAATACACTGCCCAGGGCTATGTTTGGGCGCATCAATCGAATTCATTCGTGCATGGGCGGTTCGAAACCGCGATCACCGACACGGTGGCGGATTTCGATGCGGTGAACTCGGTCTATTCCTACGTTCACACCATGTTCGGGATCTACAAGGATTACGCGATGAACGACATGCTGGCGAAGGACCAGGATGTCGATGTCGTCATCAGCGATACTGCCGCCAACATTGCCGCGCTATCGCCTTACGACGGTTCGATCTTCGGTGGATTGTCGCACGCCTCGAGCATCGAATTCAGCATCAGCGACGGAAAGGTCGCAACGCTCTCCTTCGAACTCGGGCAGGCCATCCAGTCGATGAGCGCGACATTTGCGCAAGGCAATGTCGTCAACTGGGAGGGTACAGCCGGCAATGATACCATGTATGCCGCGGTCCAGGCGGTCGCCAATGCACCGGTATTTGTCCTCGCCGACCATTTGCGCCTCGATGGCCTGGGTGGTGATGACACGCTGCGCGGTGGCGCCACCGTCGATCGCCTTTCCGGCGGCGCCGGCTTTGACACTTTGATCGGCGGCGGCGGCGCCGACACGTTTCGGTTTTCGACCGCTGCGGCCGCTGATAATGTCGACCAGGTCATGGGCTTCGATGTCAGCGCCGACTCGTTCGAATTCACCCATCACGCCTACAAGCAGCTCGACGTTGGCACGCTTGCAGCCTCCGAATTCAAGATCGGTGCTGCCGCCACGACCGCCAACCAGCATATCATCTACAATGCCGGCACCGGCGACCTCTTCTACGACGCCGATGGCTCGGGCCACGGTGCGGCGGTCGAGATCGCCCATCTCGATCCGAACCTGGCCCTGACTGCCGGGGATTTCCATACAGTCTGATCGCACGGCTGACCGAGCAATGGCGCAACAGGTGCCGACGACTTTCTGTATCTGTTGTTTCAACCAAACAAACAATCGCCGGCTCCGATGAGCCGGCGCTATTGGCTTATCCAGGCACTCGCCGATTCACCGCATGCCACCGTGGTCGCATAGCCGAGGGCATGGGAGATGGAGTTATGGGGCAGATATCATTGACAGCCGGTTGAAGGCTGGGTGATTGTCTGGGCGAGATGGGATGATGGAAGTGGTTGATCTCGCAGCACTACCGGTTTGGGTGAGCTACACGGCTGCTGCCGTGGCATTGGGGGGCATTGGCCTCGTTGTTTATGCAATCCTGCGGAAAGCGTCAGAATTGGGGGCGATGAGGCAGGTTTTTCCGGTTGTCCTCGTTTCGCTTTATCCAATTTTGCACAACAAAACCGCAGCCGTTTACTTCGACAACGTGTTGGAGGCTCAAAGAACCAACGAAGGTCTTCCGAAAATGATCGATGCAGAAGCAAGGCTGGATCGTGTTTCTATGCCTGCTGGTGAGGTTGACTACGATTATACGCTGTTTGGAAACGCGGCAGCTGTCGCCAACGAAGATAATATAGATCAGATAATACCGGCGGTATGCCCCAGCATCAGCAAACTTCTTCTTTCTGGAACACCTGAGATGTTTGGGCTAACCTTCAGAAAAGACGGAAGTTCGAAAAAACTGGTAGTGGAGATCACCCAGAGGGACTGCTATTGAGCAGTACGGCTCAGCCTTCCTTGAGGCTTAGCTCGTTGAAATTACTATATATATTCGGCAAAGCAGAAGGTTTTGGTGCCCCATGCCGGACTCGAACCAGCACTCCTTTCGGAACTCGATTTTGAGTCGAGCGCGTCTACCAATTCCGCCAATGGGGCAATGTCAGTGAGGATCACGGAAGACAGCGGCGGACTATACGAAGGAACGCCGCCCGGTCAACCGGTTTTTCGCGCGGCGTTCGTGTTTTTGAACAGAGACTCAGACGCTTGCCCGGTTGAGCGTGTCCATGTCCTCGGCAGAAAGCCTGAGGGCTGCGGCTTTGGCAAAACTCTCGACCTGACTGACCTTGCTGGCGCTGGCGATCGGCGCGGTAATGCCGGGGGCCGCCATCAGCCAGGCTAGCGCCACTTCGGCCTGGTCGGCGCCGTGGCGAGCGGAGACCTCGTCCAGAGCCGCGAGAATCCCAAACCCGCGCTCGTTGAGGTATTTTGCGGAGCTGCTGCCGCGCTGACTTTTGTCCAAGTCCTTCTCCGAGCGATATTTGCCGGTGAGGAAGCCCGAGGCAAGACCGTAATAATTGACGACGCCCAGGCCCTCCCTGATGCAGAGATCGCGCAACGGGCCTTCGAACTTCGAGCGGGCATAGAGATTGTATTCCGGCTGCAGCACCTGATAGCGCGGCAAGCCGTTGTCCTTGGCGACTTTCAGCGCCTCGCCGAGTTGCTCGGCATCGAGGTTCGAGCAGCCGATCGACTTGACCTTGCCGGCCTTCAGCAGCGTGTCATAGGCGCCGAGCGTTTCGGCATAGGGGGTGTCCGGGTCCGGCCAGTGGGAGAAATAGAGATCGATCGCATCGACACCGAGGCGGCGCAGCGAATTGTCGACCTCTTCGAGAATCCAGTGTGCCGACAGGTCCTTCTTGGTCATCGAGGCATTCATTTCCGAGCCGACCTTGGTGAATACCACGACCTGATCGCGCTTGGTGGGGTTGGCCTTCAGCCATTTGCCGATGATCGTTTCCGATTCGCCGCCCTGGTTGCCGGGGACCCAGCGCGAATAGGCATCGGCGGTGTCGATGGCGTTGAAGCCGTGGTCGACAAAGGCGTCGAGAACGGCAAAACTCTGCTTTTCGTCGATGGTCCAGCCGAACACATTGCCGCCGAGGACGAGCGGGGCGATGTCGAAGCCGGTATTTCCAAGCGGGCGTTTTTCCATGTCGTCATCTCCTTTTGCCGTCGCAGAAAAGAGCGCGGCACGCCCAAAATCAAGCGCAATTGCCTGAAATCGGTACGGCCGGCATCACATCAAAGTGTAGCTTTGCAGCGCCGCAGCGGTTTACAAATCCGTGAGGGGCTGCATAAAGATGCCAGCCATTTCAACCGGGATGAACATGCTGAAGCGCCTCTACGACTGGACCATCCGCCTTGCCGAACGTCCCTCCGCCGAAATCTGGCTGTTCATCATCGCCTTCGTCGAAAGCTCGATCTTTCTGGTGCCTGCCGAAGTGCTGTTCCTGCCGATGGCGATCGCCAAGCCCGAACGCGTCTGGCGCTATGGCCTGATCGCGGCGCTCGGCTCGATCCTCGGCGGCGTCGCCGGCTGGCTGATCGGTTACTATTTCTTCGAGGCGATCGCCCGGCCGATCCTCGAATTCTATAACGGCATGCATGAATTCGAAAAGCTGAAGTCCTATGTCAATTTCGAGGTGATCCTGCTTTTCCTGGTGACGTCGGGGCTGGCGCATCTGCCGCCACTGAAGGTTGTGACCATTCTTTCCGGCGTGCTGCAGGTCAATCTGCTGTTCTTCTTCCTCGCGGCGGTCGTGGCGCGCGGCGGCAAATTCGCGCTGCTGTCCTGGCTGTTTGCGAAATATGGCGTGTCGATCCGCGATTTCATCGAAAAGCGCCTCAATCTCATCGCAGGCTTGGTGGCGGCGGTGCTGGTCGTCGCCTATGTCGTCTATCTCCTCGTGAAACACTGACCGGATTTGTCCATGACCGCACTCGCTTCCCCTGGCCGCCAGTCGATCCCCGCCGTCCTATTGCTGACGCTCGGCATGGCGGTCGTCATCCTGTCGGCGCTCGGCCTGGAATATTTCGGCCATTACATTCCCTGCGAGCTCTGCCTCAAGGAGCGCATTCCCTATTATGTCGGCATTCCCCTGGCGATCCTGGCGATCCTCTCGGCCGGGCTGAAGATGCCGGCGACCACGACGCGCGTGCTGATCGGCATCGTCGTGATCGCCATGCTGATCGGCGCGGGGCTGAGCGTCTATCACGCCGGCGTCGAGTGGAAATTCTGGGAAGGACCGTCGAGCTGCACGGCTTCGCTCAATACGATTTCCAAGAGCGCTGGCGATCTGCTGAGCGACCTCTCCACCCAGCATGAGCCGTCCTGCAGCGAAGCGGCGCTGCGCATTCTCGGCCTGTCGCTCTCCGGCTGGAATGTGGTGGCGACGCTGGTGCTTGCCGTGATCGGCGTTTTCGCAGTGCGGAAGGCGTGAAATAGCGCCTGTTATCGCTCGAGGGTCTCATGAACGCGTTCGAACGCATGGAGGTCATTGCCGGCGACATTACGCGGCTCGATGTCGATGCCATCGTCAATGCCGCGAATTCCTCGCTGCTCGGTGGCGGTGGCGTCGATGGCGCGATCCATCGTGCGGCAGGCCCGGACCTCGTGCATGAGTGCCGGTTGCTGGGCGGATGCAAGACCGGCGAGGCAAGGGTTACGGGCGGTTATCGTCTGAAGGCCCGGTTCATCATCCACACTGTTGGTCCGGTATGGCGTGGCGGCGGCAATGGAGAGCCTGCGCTGTTGGCGTCCTGTTACGAAAACAGCATGCGGTTGGGAGCAGCCAAGCAGGTTCGGTCGATAGCGTTTCCCGCCATCAGCTGCGGAATTTATAAATATCCGCCGGAATTGGCTGCGGAGATCGCACTGGAGCGGGTTGCCCGGTTCATCGAGCAAGATCACTCCATTGAACGCGTCCTGTTTGCGTGCCTGCCGGGACAAGTCTTCGATATCTACGCCGCGACGCTCGACAGAGCCAAGCATGGCGGCTTCAGCAAAATCTGATGCCGGACTTGTCTGACGGTTCTTGCAATTGCGCCGACGGTGCCCGGCCTCACGAAGACGCTTATGGCTGCAGTTCGGTATCCCAGTAGAGATAGTCGAGCCAGCTGTCGTGCAGGTAGTTCGGCGGGAACAGTCGGCCGTTGTTATGCAGGTCCTGCACTGTCGGCCGGTAGGGCTTCTGGTGCGGGAACATGCCGGCCTGGCGCGGCAGCTTCGAGCCCTTGCGCAGATTGCACGGTGCGCAGGCGGTGACGACATTTTCCCACGTCGTCTGGCCGCCGAGCGCACGGGGCGTGACGTGATCGAAGGTCAGGTCGTCATCGGAATTGCAATACTGGCACTCGAACTTGTCGCGCAGGAAAACGTTGAAGCGTGTGAAGGCCGGATAGCGCGACGGCTGCACGTAAGACTTAAGGCAGACAACGCTCGGCAGCTTCATCGAATAGCTGGGCGAGGACACCGAGTGCTCGTATTCGGCAATGATATTGACGCGATCGAGGAAGACGGCCTTGATGGCGTCCTGCCAGGACCAGAGAGAAAGCGGGTAATAACTCAGCGGCCTGTAGTCCGCATTGAGGACCAGGGCGGGAAGCGACTGGGGTGACACTGCAATCGTCAAGTCAAGCTCCTGAACGATTCGAATTCCCTGCTTTACTCATACTAGTGGTATTGCGACAGGATTGTGAAGTCCTGAAAAGAAAGAGTTTTTTGTACTCCCAGATTTTAGGTGACAGGGATGCCCTGCCGTCCGTTTCTCACCCCATAGTACGCCCAAAGGACGCGGGCAGCAATCGAACGATAGGGCTGCCAGCGCAGCGCCATGGCGCGGAAGGCCTTGTGCTGGGGTCGCTCGGCAAGCCCGAAGGCCTCTGCTGCGGCACTTTGAAGCGCGATGTCGCCGGTGGGGAAGACATCRGGATGGCCGGCACAGAACAGCAAAAAAACTTCCGACGTCCAGAGGCCGATGCCTTTCACCGCCGTGAGTTCGGCGATCGCCACCTCGGCATCGAGGAAGGCGATCCGTTCGAGATCGAGGCCGTCGCGGCAGGCCGATGCCAGGCCGCGCAGCGTCGATTCCTTGGCGCCGGAGAGGCCGGTCGTCCGCAACTCCTCGACGCTCAAGGCAAGGATGCGGTCCGGCGTGATCGTGCCGGCCAGCGACTCCAGCCGCCGCCAGATCGCATCGGCCGAGGCGCGCGACACGACCTGGCCGACGACGATATGTGCCAGCCCCTCATAGGCCGGCGGGCGGTGGCGCAGGGGAATATGGCCCGCCGCCTCGACGACCGGGGCGAAGGCCGGGTCGGTCTTCAGAAGCGCTTGCACGCCTGCGGCAATGTCAGCTTCGGTGCGGATCGGCTGCATCAGAACTTGTCTTTATCAATCAGAACTTGTCTTTGCGGCTCCGGATCTCGGCGAAGACTTCCCAGTCCTCAGCACCCTCCATGCCGAGATGCTTGCGGATTTCGGCATCGTCCGCCCGGAGGAAGGGATTGGTGCGCTTTTCGAGCCCGATCGTGGTCGGGCAGGTATGGCCGCCCTCGGCGCGCAGTGTTTCGATTTCCTTGACGCGGGTGACGAGCTCGGAATTGCGCGGATCGATGGTCAGCGCGAAGCGGCCATTGGTCAGCGTATATTCATGGCTGAAATAGACGATCGTGTCGTCCGGCAGCGCCTTGAGTTTGGAAAGCGAGGTCCACATTTCCCTGGCGGAAGCCTCGAACAGCCGGCCGCAGCCGAGCGCAAACAGCGTGTCGGCGGAGAATAGCAGTTTGTCCTCAGGCAAATAGTAGCAAATGTGGCCGGCGGTGTGGCCGGGCGTCTCGATCACTTCGACCGGATGGCCGGCAAAGGAGAACTGGCCGCCATCGCCGAAGGCGAAGCCGATGCCGGGAATCTTGTCGGCCTCATTCTTCGGCCCGGTGATCTGGACATCAAAGCCGTCCTTGAGCGCCAGATTGGCCTCGACATGGTCATGGTGATGATGGGTAGTGAAAATGTCGGTCAGGTTCCAGCCGCGACGATTGAGCGCGTCGAGGATCGGCCTTTCTTCTGGTGCGTCGATCGATGCCGTCTTCCCTGACACGGGGTCGTGCAGGAGGATGCCGAAATTGTCCTGGCGGCAGGGAAAGAGTTCGATTTCGAGTTCAGCCATGGGGTCCCTCCATGTGGCTTGCCTGAAATGCGACCAAAGCGCGTCGCGATCCATGGGTTCGCTCCGGCGCTTTGGTTCTTTGTTTGCRCATCTCTTTATCCCGAAACCGGTTCCCACTTTCGGGAGACATGCGTGGCGCGCCCGCACATTTAGGATATGAGCGCTTGAAGTCCAGCCCGAGCCGGCTACATTTGCCGGATGCAGACGGACATCGTTGATTTGAGAGAGTTTTATTCGTCGCCGCTCGGACAGGCGGCGGAGGCGTCGATCAGTCAGGCGCTGAAGACGCTCTGGGCGCGCCTGCCGGACGAGCGGTTGATCGGGCTCGGCTATGCGCTGCCTTATCTGGAGCGGTTCCGGGAAGGGGCAGAGCGCACGTTTGCCTTCATGCCGGCCGGGCAGGGGGCAGTCAACTGGCCGGCCGGGGCGCTGTCCTCCACCGCGCTGGTGTTCGACGAGGATCTTCCTTTGCCGGATTCCTCCATTGACCGCATCCTCCTGGTGCATTCGCTGGAATTCGCCGAGAATCCCCGCGAAATGCTGAAAGAGATCTATCGTGTGCTGGCGCCGGGCGGGCGGCTGGTGATCGTGGTGCCGAACCGGCGCGGTGTCTGGGCGCGGCTCGAGCATACGCCCTTCGGCGCCGGCCGGCCCTATTCGCGGGGGCAATTGACCTCGCTGTTGCGGGAGACCAATTTCACGCCGGGGGCCTTTGCCGGCGCCCTGTTCTATCCGCCCTACCGTTCCCGGCTGCTGTTGCGATTGTTCCATAGCCTGGATCCGCTTGGCCGGCGTGCCTTGCCGCTGTTTTCCGGCGTCATCGCTGCCGAGGCGCAGAAGCGGCTCTACCAGGGTCTGCCGGTGTTCGCGCGCGCCTCGCGCCGTGTGTTCGTGCMGGTGCTGGCGCCGCAGGGCATGCCGACGGCGCGCAGCCTGCCGCCCGACAAATAACAGAACGCTTCCATTTAAGCTTGAAAGGCTCTAATGGCTGCCGGCAATGAATTTTCGGCGGATTTTCAACAGATGAGCGATGTCCAGTTCAACAAGATCGCCCTGATCGGCATCGGCCTGATCGGCTCCTCGATCGCGCGCGCGGTCAAGGAAAAGCATCTCGCCAACGAGGTGTCGATCACCACGCGCAGTGCGCTGACGCTGGCGCGCGCCGAGGAACTGGGACTTGGCACCTTCTATACGGAAAGCGCCGTCGAATGCGTGCACGACGCCGACCTGGTGATCGTCTCCGTGCCGGTCGGTGCCTCGGGGGCGGTTGCGGCTGAAATCGCGCCGGGCCTGAAGCCGGGTACCATCCTGACCGATGTCGGCTCGACCAAATCGTCGGTCATCGCGCAGATGCTGCCGCATGTGCCGGCCGGCGTGCATTTCATCCCCGGGCACCCGATCGCCGGCACGGAGCATTCCGGTCCCGATGCCGGCTTTTCCAGCCTGTTCCAGGGCCGGTGGTGCGTTCTGACGCCGGTACCGGGCACCGAGGAGGCTGAGGTCGAAAAGCTTGGCGCCTTCTGGGAGGCGCTCGGGTCGCGCGTCGATCGGATGGAAGCTGGCCATCACGACAAGGTGCTGGCGATCGTCTCGCATCTGCCGCACCTCATCGCCTACAATATCGTCGGCACGGCCGAGGACCTGGAGACCGTGACGGAATCGGAAGTGATCAAATATTCTGCCTCCGGTTTCCGTGACTTCACCCGCCTTGCCGCCTCCGATCCGGTGATGTGGCGCGACGTCTGCCTGCACAACAAGGATGCGATCCTGGAAATGCTGGCGCGGTTTTCGGAAGACCTCGCCTCGCTGCAGCGATCGATCCGCTGGGGCGAGGGCGACAAACTGTTCGATCTCTTTACCCGCACGCGCGCCATCCGCCGCGAGATCGTCGAGGCGGGGCAGGATACGGCGGCGGCGGATTTCGGCCGGCGCGGATAGTCCGTTATTTCCGGAACGACATGATCTTTTCGCGGATCAGTCGCGCGACGCTGCGGGTGTTCTGGTAGAGATGCAGTTGCGACGTCGCCTGCCGCGCCTCGCGGTCGGAATTCGGCAGCAGGCCGACGACCAGAGTGCCCATTTCCTCGCGTTCGCGCCAGAGGCGGCTCATGATCGGATGATCGGTCGCACCGCAGGAATCGGTGCGGACGATGTTAGGATCGTCGAGATGCCATTCCGTCAGGTGGGCCACCAGGAGCTTGCCGGGGGAGAAGCGGGCATAGCTTTCGTCATAGGCCGTCTTCCAGGTATAGGCCTCGCCGTTCATCATCAGCACCACCATGCTGGCGATCGCCTTGCCGTCGATGTCTAGGGTGTGGATACGGGCGGCATCCGCCTCGGCGAGGTTGAACAGCGCCTCGCGGGCAAAGGCGGCGCGGTATCGGTCCGAGAGCATGGCCGAACGCTTCTTACCCTTCCAGCCGCTGGCTTCGAGCAGCAGGAATTCCTCCATGCGCTGACGGACTTCATGCGGATGGCGGGCGACATTATAGGTGACCGCACCAAGATCTTCGAGATGTCCCCATTGACGGCGCATCTCGCGCATATGGCTCGATTTGATCGATGCCTTGAGATAGGTCTCGCCGTCCTGCAGGCTTTCCAGCATCGGGCGTTCATGCTGGTTGGCGGTGAAGACCGGCAGGTTGCGGGAAATGGCGATCGCCTTCAGCATCTGGGCGAAGGGGCCACGCAGGCGGATATCGGGCAGCACCAGCACATGCGGCAGCTGGCTCGCCTCGCGGCCAAACGCATCGAGCAGATGATCCATCGTCTCGGCGGGGTTTTCGCCATCGACCAGCGGTGTGCCGAGCGGGCCGAAGGGATTGGCCCAGGTGCGGATGATCGGCGCACCGATGGCGAAACCGGGCTTCTCGATCGAAAACGGCATGAGGAAGCGCAGCCGGCTGCGGTCGTCGCGCTGGTCGCGGATGACGGCGAGGCGGATTTCGCGATCCTCGAGGCGCGGCAAGGCGGGCGCCAGGAAGCGGCTGGCGAAGAAGACATTCGGCTCCATCGCCCTGTTGGAGAGGAAATCAAGCTCTTCCTGCAGGTCATAGCCGGACGACGCCTGATAGATGGAAAGCGTGCGGCCCGGTTTTGGCGTGTCGATTTCCAGCACCGGCAGCGGCCGGTCGCGCAGGTGGCCGATGTCGCCATGGGCGAGCTTCATCGACATCTGGAAGCTGGTTTCTTCATAGGTCGGTGCGGGGGCCATCGTCACGCATCCTTGGGCATCAAGCGGCGGCCATGGGGCCGGGCAAAGGCAAAAAGTACGATCGAAAGTTTTTTGCGCACGGCGACGTGCAGCAGGGTCGCCTCGACGAACATCGCGCCGGCGGCGGCAAAGGCCGCCCCTTCGATGCCATAGAGCGGTACGAGCACGACGTTAAAGACGATGTTGGCGGTCAGCGCCACGGCATAGAGCTTCATGCACAGCGTCTGTTCGCCTGCCATGGCAAGCAGGACCTCTCCTGGCCCAACCGAGCATTTGGCGAGGATGCCGATAAACAGGATCACCATGACATAGTAACCCTGGGTAAAACCGGGACCGAACATCGAGAGCAGGAAATTGCCGGCAAGCAATGCTGCAAGACCGATGAACAGCGCCGGCCAGAAGGCCCAGCGCACGGTTTGGCCGGCGAACCGGGCGAGCTCAGTGCCTTCGCCCGCCGCATAGAGCGCCGAGAAGCGCGGCGCGGATGCCGCCTTCACGGAGAAGAACACGAACTGTACCAGCACGATGGTCTTCGAGGCGGCATAGTAGATGCCGACCTGGCTCGGCGACAGGAAGAGGCCGGTGACGACAGTGTCGGAATTGGTGAGCAGGAAGCTGAAACCCTCGATCAGGAAGATCGGAAAGGCGACCTTCAGCCAGGTGCCGAATTCGACATGGATCGGCCCCTTGTCGAAATGCCGGCTGAGCCGCCAGCGGATGTTGAACAGCTGGGCGACGGAAGTGACATAGGTCGCGGCGAGGCTGGCGACCATGGCGGTGCGCGCGGTCTGCGGCTCGCCGGCCCAGACGGCGCCCAGCATGAACAGCAGGATCAGCAGCGGCCGGACGATATAGGTGGGGCTGAGCGCCACCACGGCCCAGCTATTGGCGCGTGCCGTGCCTTCCATCGTGTCGCCCAGCGCAATCATCGGCAGGATGAACAGCGCGATGAACAGCGGCACGACATAATAGCTTTCGATCTCGGCCTTGAAGATTTCGAGCGCGACAAAACCGATGATTGCCACGATCGTAGCCGAGAGCATGGCGAAGATGCGGGCGGTGACGGCCAGGCCGCGGACCCGTTCGAAATCATTGTCTGCCTGGAATTGCGGCAGAAAGCGGATCTGGGCGGAATGGAAGCCGAGGCAGGAGAGGTTGCCGATCAGGATCACCAGCACCCAGACGAAGACGAAGATGCCGTATTCGTGCTCGCCCATGATGCGGGCGAGGATGATCTGCGAAACGAAAGCGATGGCCGCCGAAACGATGCGAATCAGGAAGGCGATCAGCGCCATGCGCCCAGCCTGGCCGCCGCCATCGCGCGCCGTCAGAAAGGCATGCATCCTGCCGGGCAGGGCCAGAAGCCTTTCGACGCGGTTTTCCGGCAGGTCCTTGGCGGACGCCTGGAGGATGGCCATGATACGCAATACCCGATTTCGTGACGCACGAATACCCAGCCTGTTCTAGGCCGGTTGAGGTTAAGAAACGGTGTGGATAGGGTGGTTTCGAGCGGGGAATATTGACGGATTTGTTGTGCCATATCAGACGGAGTGGGAACCAGCTCCGTCGCGGCTAATTCACATCCTCCGGAAATACCGGCAGCGCAGCAATCTCAATGCCCTCATCGACCAGCGCCGTGACCTCATCATGCGACGCCTGGCCGATGATGCCGCGGGCTTCCGCCTCGCCATAATGGATCTTGCGAGCTTCCTCGGGAAATTTCTCGCCGACATCCTCGGAATTGTTACGGATTTCGGCGACGACTTCCTTGATCTTGGCCATCATTTCGCGGCGGCTATTGTCCATCACCATCTGGCGGATGCCGTCCTTCTGCCGGCCGGTGGTGAGGTTCGGCGCCATCAGCAGTTTGGTCACCGATTGCGAGCCGCAATGCGGACAGCTGACATAGCCGGCCGTGAGCTGCCGGTCGAAATCCTCGCTCGAGGCGAACCAGCCTTCGAATTCGTGCTCCTTATCGCATTGAAGGGAATAGCGGATCACTTAACTTACTCTACCATTTCGTTGAGGCGCGTTTCCGCAACTTCGAAATCGCGCGCATTCTTCAAGTTCGGAATTTTCTGGCGTGTCGCCGCCACGGTGGACAGATCGAGTTCGGCAGTGATAACGGCCTCGCCGCTATCCGGCCCTTCGGCGAGGATGCGGCCCCAGGGATCGACGATCAGCGAATGGCCATAGGTTTCGCGGCCGTCCTCATGCTTGCCGCCTTGCGCAGCCGCGATCAGGAAAGCGCCGTTCTCGATCGCACGAGCGCGAACCAGGACATGCCAATGCGCCTCGCCGGTCTGGCGGGTGAAGGCGGTGGGCACGGTCAGGATTTCGGCGCCGGCAAGCGCCTCGGTGCGGAACAGTTGCGGGAAGCGGACATCGTAGCAGATGGCAAAACCCATCCGGCCGAAGGGCAGGTCGGCGATGCGCGCCTCGTGGCCCGGCCTGTAGACAGCGCTTTCGCGCCAGCTTTCGCCATTGTCGAGGTCGACATCGAACATATGGATCTTGTCGTAGCGGCAGATGATCGCTCCATCGGGGCCGAAGAGGAAGCCGCGATTGGCGACCTTGCCGTCGCCAAGGCCGATGGCCGTCGAGCCGATATGCAGATGGATGCCGAGTTCCCTGGCCAGCGAGGCACCTTTGGCGACGATGACATCGGTGTCCTCGGGCCTCAGCGCGTCGAACAGCGCCTTGCGGTCGCGTTGCAGCGCGCCGGTCATTTCGGGCGTCTGGATATAGACGGCGCCTTGAGCATGCGCTTCGCGCACCAGCGCTTCGACGCGGGCGGCGTTGCGGGCGATGTCGGTGCCCGAGCACATCTGGATGGCGGCGACCTTGACCATATCCGACCTCACGCTGCCAAGAGGGGATCGAGCTTGCCGGCGCGGTCCAGCGCATGCAGCTCGTCACAGCCGCCGACATGCCGGCCATCGATGAAGATCTGCGGAAACGTGTTGCGGCCATGCGCCTTGTCGACCATCTCGGCGCGCAGGTCCGGCTTGCCGGTCGCGTCATGCTCGACATAGTCGACGCCCTTGGCTTCCAGCAGCGCCTTGGCGGCGGAGCAAAAGCCGCAGAACTGTCTCGTATAGATGATCACGGATGCCATGCCGTTCTCCGATCAGAATTCTATTCTTCTGTCATTTCAAGTTCATATAGTATCGGGAAGGGCTCTTGCAAAGGTTAATACCGCTATGTCCGAGGCTCCGGCCCGGCGTGCGGCACGGGCCATGGCCGAGACGGTTGCGCCGGTCGTATAGACGTCGTCGATGATGACGATGCGGCGGCCGGCGATCTCGGCCTTGCCACGTTCGGTGATACGGAAGGCGCCACGGACATTTTCGGCACGGCCGGTGCGCCCGAGACCGACCTGATGCTTGGTATGACGGGTGCGGCGGATGGCATCGGCGAGCATCGGCTTGTCGGTCAGGCGCGACAAGGCGAGCGCCAGTTCGGCCGCCTGGTTGAATTTGCGCGACATCAGCCGGTAGCGATGCAGCGGCACGGGAACGAGGACGTCGCAATCGGCGAGCAGTTCCTTGCCGGCGCGGGCCATCCATAGCGCCAGCATCGGCGAAAGTTCGGTACGGTCACGGTATTTCAGGGCGTGGACGAGATTGCGGGCGGTGCCGTTGAAGGCGCAGACGGAGCGCAGGCGGTCGAAATCCGGCGGATTGGCTATGGCTTCGGCCGAGAGAATGCCGGGGCCGAGATCGTGGCTGAAGGGGACGCCGAGCACTTCGCAATAGGGCCGCTCGATGAAGGCGATGTCGCGCCAGCAGTCAGGACAGAGCGCACCGTGACCCGCCGCCATGCGGCCGCAGCCGGGACAGGCCGGTGGGAAAAGCAGGTCGACGGCACGGCGCGCGAGCGCGGCGAGATGACCGCGCACCATCGTCGTTCTGCTCACGCTTGCCTGTTCTTCCGCCTCTTGCATGGATTGACAATAGTCGGGGATTGGTGCCTTTGCGAAGCGGTTTTTGCGAGTGACTGGCATGGATATCCTGATCGACCCCGAACTGGCCGTGGCCCGACGCCGCCGTGCCGCAAAAAGGTTCGATCCGAAGGCCGGTTTCCTGCTCGATCTCGCCGCCGAGGAATTTGCACTGCGGCTCGGCGCCGTCGAGCGGCATTTCGAGCGTGCGGCCGAACTGTTCGGCGGCACGAGCGCGGTGGCGCAGGCCGCGCTTGCCACCGGCAAGATCGGCAGGCTGGAACAGGTCGACGTGCTGACTGAGGCCGCGCCCGATCATGCCGCGTCTTCGCTGGAAGATGTGCCGCTCGAGGCGGATGCCTATAATCTGGTGCTGGCGCCACCCTTCCTGCATCTGGTCAACGACCTCCCCGGCAGCCTGATCCGCATTCGCCGGGCGCTGAAGCCGGATGGACTGCTGATGGCAGCGATCCCCGGTGCCGGCACGCTCGCCGAACTCAATGACGTCCTGCTCGAAACCGAACAGCGGCTTTATGGCGGCGCCAGCCCGCGCGTCGTGCCATTCGGCGAGGTTCGGGCCGTGGGCGGCCTGTTGCAGCGCGCCGGTTTCAGCCTGCCGGTTGCCGATGTCGAAACGTATACAGTGCGCTATGATTCCCTGTTCGGCCTGATGGCCGATCTCAGGGCGCTCGGCCAGACCAATCCGCTCGCCGATCGTTCGAAGCGGCCGATGACCCGGACCTTCTTCCTCGAAGCGGCGCGACTTTATGCCGAGCGCTATTCCGATCCCGATGGCCGCATTCGCGCGACCTTCTCGATGATCTTCCTCTCCGGCTGGGCACCGCACGAGAGCCAGCAGAAGCCGCTGAAGCCCGGTTCGGCCAAGGTGCGGCTGGCGGATGCGTTGAAGGGCATCAAGCTGGACTGAACGGAATCAAGCTTACGAAGATTTGGCTTGCTTCGGAATATATGGCCCGCCCGGCTCGCCCCAGCCCCATTTCGGCATCGGCGCATGCTCGAAGACCTTGGCGCCCGGCTGCGAGTTGATCACCGCAAGCCGCGTGCCCCATTCGAGATAGCCGACAAGCGCCGAGGCGAATTCCGGATCGGCCGGCAGGCCGAGATCGGTATAGGTGTCGAGCAGCAGATTGATCCAGCGTCGGCGCATCGGCTCGGTCAGGTGCTTGCCGAGATGATGGCGGATCATCGCGGGATGGCCGCCGCGCTGTTCGGAATAGAGCTTTGGCCCGCCCAGCACTTCCGCCAGGAACATGGCGACATGCTCGGGATGGTCCCTGTCCATGCCCGCGAAGACCGGCCCGAGCAATTCGTCCTGCGGGACGCGCCGATAGAATTCCGTCGTCAGCCGCTTCAGCGCATCGAAGCCGCCAATCCATTCGTAGAGCGTGGGTACCGTCATCATTGCCTCCGTCCGTCAGAGGACAATATGTGTGGGCGAGATGGTCTTTCAAGGCGCGATGCTTGAATGTGGAGGATGGCTCGCGGGCCGCGTCTAAAGCCTGGCCAACAAAGGCGAGACGGCATCGATCAGCGGTGCGGCAGAAACCGGTTCTCCACCCTCCACCCATGAAATCTGGTATTCGGCGATTTCGAGGCCGACGACCTCGCTCTCCGCCAGAACCGCGCAAGCGGCTTTCAGGTCGGTAAGGGATAGGCCGCCCTCGCAACGATAGTCTGTCGGGACGATCCCCGGCTCCAGCACATCGCAGTCGAGATGGACATAGACCGGACGTCCCCCGACGGCTGTGGAAAGACGTTGCGCCAGATTGGAGCCTGGTGCGATCATGGGGAGGTCGCGCTCTTCGATCAACTCGACTTCGAACGGGTCCAGGTCCCGCTGCCCGACAAGCACCAGGTTTTCGAACCGCAGCCCTGAACCGAGGCCGGACTCCCACATGCCAAGCGGCCCCGTCAGCGCCAGGCCGCCAAGATAGCCGGTGGCGCTGGCGTCGGGCGTGTTGAGATCGCCATGGGCGTCGAACCAGACGACCACGGCATCGGGACGATGCCTTGCGACAACAGGCAAGGTGGCAAGGGAAACCGCGCAACGGCTCGATGCGGCCAGGGAACGCTGGCCCCGCAAATACACGGCCTCGAATCTGTCGCGCATCGCCTCGAGCGCAGGCATCGCAAATTCGAGTTCCGGTTTCCAGCCGGCACGGGTCATCGGCTCGGGGCGGCCGATAACCGTCGGTTCAAGACCGAGTCGCTGCGCGAGCAGTTTCGACAGCGACATCGCGCCCGGGATCGCGAGATCGTTGTGATCGCCTGCTCTTGCCTGGAAAACCGTCAATGCTGCCGTCATTGTGCGCTCCCTGAAACTGCGGTCTGCCGCCATTCAATAGCCGGTTTCAGTTGCGTCACAAGTGCTTGCGCGGATGGACTATGATATGGCTTGCGCTGAATGCACCGGCCGCTGCGGCTCCCGGGGAGGACCATTTGATCAAGGCAAAACCGTTCGATTATCCCTATGATGGAAACCTGACGGCCGGCGCGACCGCGCTTGTCGTCATCGACATGCAGCACGATTTCCTTTCCGCCGATGGCTATTTTGCCAGGCAGGGCTACGACCCATCGCCTTTGCGTGCGACGCTGCCGGTCCTGTCCGGGTTGATCGCTGCCTGCCGCGCCGCCGGCGTGAAAATCATCCATACAAGGCAAGGCTATCGCGCCGACCAGGCAGATATGACGCCTTACGAGAAATGGCGGCGCCAGCGGGCCGGGCTGGAAGGTACCGACGTGCTGCTGCGCGGAAGTCGCGGTTTCGAGATCGTTCCGGAGATCGATGTCCGGCCGCAGGACATTATCGTCGACAAGACATGCAACGGCGCCTTCACCTACACGGATTTCGAACATGTCCTGCGCGCCCAGGGGATAACACATCTCATGTTCGCCGGATGCACGACGGATGTCTGCGTCCACACCACGCTGCGCGAAGCATGTGACCGGAATTTCCAATGCCTGACGATTTCCGATGCATGCGCCAGTGGAGATCAATATGCCCATGAGGCGGCGCTTCACATGGTGACGGTCGAAAACGGTGTTTTTGGTGCTTTGACCGATTCGTCGGCAGTGATCGAAGCGCTCGGACGATTGCCGAGAGTGTGACCATAATCTGGCAACAGGAATGCTGACGCAATGCAGGCAGGTTGTGGCGCGATGCTTGAATAGAGAAAGGGCGCTCGACCCTTCCGGGGAGCGCCCTTTACATCACCTGACTGCCGCCGGTCCCAGCCATTCGGCTGCATCAGCGCCAGTCGGTTCGTGAGCTTAAATAGTGCGCGCGATGGCCGGTTCAAGGGGCTGGGCTGACCGGTGGACGCCAATCAGGACGGTTCTTTCGCGGCGGGCTCGAAAGCAAACCATGCCAGCCTTTGTTCCCGAATATTAGCGGCGTGAGCATCTTCATTATTCCCTTCAGCAAAAAATAGCGTTGACAGTTCGTGCACGTTTGTGCATGTTTGTACGCATTCATACCGGATTCGACAATGACCGAACTTCTTCTCCATGAACGTCAGGGCCTCATCCGCAAGCGGCTTGCGGACGAGGGGCGCGTGATTGCTACCGATCTGGCGCAGGAGTTCCGCATTTCCGAGGACACGATCCGGCGCGATCTGCGCGAAATGGCAGCGGCCGGGCTTTGCCGGCGCGTTTATGGCGGGGCGCTGGCGCCGGCGGATGGGGCGGACAATACGCTGATCAAGCGGCTCTCCGAAAAGCCGGAACGCAAGGATGCGCTGGCGAAAGCGGCCGTGACCCTGTTCAAAGCGGGCATGACGCTGTTTATCGATGCCGGCACCACCAATCTGGCAATTGCGCAGACCATTCCCGCGGATCTGCCGCTCACCGTGATCACCAATGCGCCGATGATTGCGGCCAGCCTTGTCGGACGGCGCGAGATCGATGTCGTCGGTATCGGCGGTCGGCTAGATCATACGTCCGGCGCCATGCTGGGTGCCAAGGCAATGCAGGAGGCCGAGAGCTTTCATCCCGATCTTTGCGTGCTCGGCAGTTGCGGACTCGATACCGAGAACGGCGTCACGGCGTCGTTCTACGAGGAAGCGGAATTCAAGCGTTTCGTGGCGCTGAGGAGCCGGAAAGTGATGGCGGCGGTCACCAATGAGAAGCTTGGCGTGCCGGCCTCTTTCGCGGTGATTCCGTTCCAGAAAGTTGGTCCGGTGATCGTCGAGCATGATGCGGATCCGGGGACAGTCGACAGTCTGGCCGCTGCCGGCGCCGAACTGGTCCGCGCCGGAAAATAGCAGAAAATCGGTTGGATTTCCAAGCATCCGATCGATTTTCGATGGAAATTGAAATCGCTTTCAAAGCCGGGATATGGCGTTGGGGGCCAGCAGTGCGCTTCGGCGACACTTTGGAGATAACATGGCCGATCAATCGATTGCTGGGCGCCCGACGCAACTCACCGGGACTTTTCCCAAGGAGCGGGTCGCCGTTTGTCTGCTTTTCCTCGCCAACGGCTTCTATACCGGCGCATGGTCGCTAAAAATTCCGGAACTGTCGGAGCGGCTCAATCTCTCGCCTTTCTATATTGCCTTGATCGTGGTGTTCTTCGGCCTTGGTTCGATCACCATCATGCCGCTTTGCGGCCGGCAGATCGCCAAGCATGGTTCCAGCGTTGTCGCCAGGGGCACCGGCATCGTCTTCCTGTTCACCATGTTGTTGATCTCGTTGGCGCCGAATGTCTGGACTGCGGCAATCGCGGTCTTCCTGTTCGGTGGCTTTGCCGGCGCAATGGACGTGGCGATGAATGCCAACGCCGTCGAGGTGGAAAAATCGATGCGCAAGGCGATCATGTCGTCCTGCCATGCCTTCTGGAGCCTGGGGGCGCTTATCGGCTCGGCGGCCGGCGGCTACATGATCGAGCATTTCGGCGCCGTTCCGCATTCGATCATCATCACCGTGGTCGACGCCATCGTGCTTTTTGCAGCGCTTTCGATGATCCTGCACGACGGACCGCATATCGAGGAAGCGCATGCGGAAGCCGGTCCGAAACCGAGCCTGTTCAAGAGCCCGTTGCCCTGGCTGCTTGGCATCATGGCGCTGTTCTGCATGGTGCAGGAGGGCATCGTCATCGACTGGTCGGCGCTCTATCTCAACCGCGATCTCGGCTCGAGCCTGACGCTGGCCGCCTTTGCTGCCGGCAGCTTCCATGGAGCCATGACGATCATGCGCCTGTTCGGCGACGGCATTCGCGACCGGCTGGGCGCGGTACAGACTATGCGGATCTCCGGCGTGATCGCTTTTGTCGGCATGCTGATCGGCGGTTTTGCCCCGAATGCCGGGGTGGCGATCGCGGGCTTCGCACTGTCGGGGCTGGGTGTTTCCAACATGGTGCCGATCGCCTTCTCCGCTGCTGGCAACCTGCCGGGCATGGCCAAGGGCGTCGGGCTTTCCGTGGTCACCATCATGGGCTATTCGGGCACGCTGTTCGCGCCGACGCTGTTCGGCTTCGTCGCCGAGCATATCGGCTTCTCGGCGATCTATATCGGCACGCCGATGCTGCTGATCGTCGTGCTGCTGCTGTCCAATCTGGCGCGGTATGCGGACGGCATCAAAGGTCATTGAATTCAGGGTGATGGGCAGGCCACATTTTCAGCTCAGCGGCTTGTCACTCCGCGATAAACATGATTGACCTTGCATCCGGACCGTTGATGGGGGTGCATCATGTCGTCGGAAGCGCTGATCGTGATCGATGTGCAGAACGATTTCTGCCCTGGCGGTGCACTGGCTGTCGCCGATGGCGACGCCATTCTGCCGCTGGTCAACGGGCTGATTGCGCGTTTCGAGCACGTGGTGCTGACACAGGACTGGCATCCCGCCGGCCATTCGAGTTTCGCTTCGAGCCATTCCGGCAAGGCGCCGTTCGAGATGATCGACATGCCCTATGGGCCGCAGACGCTCTGGCCGGATCATTGCGTACAGGGGACAAAGGGTGCGGAATTCCACCCGGCGCTCGAATGGAACAGGGCCGAGCTGGTGATCCGCAAGGGTTTCCGGAAAGGAATCGATTCCTATTCGGCCTTCTTCGAAAACGACCACACGACGCCGACCGGTCTTGCCGGCTATCTGCGCGAGCGCGGCATCGGAAAAATCATGCTGTGCGGCCTGGCGACGGATTTCTGTGTCGCCTTTTCGGCGCTCGATGCCATCAGGAGCGGCTTCGAAACCCAGGTCATGCTCGACGCCTGCCGGGGAATAGACCTCGGCGGCTCGATCGCGACGATGACGAATGAGATGAAAGCGGCAGGCGTCTCGCTCACATAAGCCGTTTTGAGGGAGGGCCCGGATGGCCACGAAGACTGACATCGCCCGGCGGGTGTGGAACCACACCTGGAAGCTCGATCCGATCGTGCGCAGCCTGCTCGATACCGATTTCTACAAACTCCTGATGCTGCAGATGATCTGGAAGCTGCATCCGGAGGTCGACGCCACCTTTTCGCTGATCAACCGGACCAAGAGCGTGCGGCTCGCCGACGACATCGAGGAGCATGAACTGCGCGACCAGCTCGACCATTGCCGGGACCTGCGCTTCACCAAGAAAGAGATGATCTGGCTGGCGGGTAATTCGTTTTATGGTCGCAAGCAGATTTTCGAGCCGGAATTTGTTGCCTGGCTCGCCAATTTCCGCCTGCCGGAATACGAGCTCTCGCGCCGCAACGGCCAGTACGAGCTGAATTTCGAAGGCAAGTGGATGGAAACGACGATGTGGGAAATCCCCGCCCTCGCCATCGTCAACGAGTTGCGTTCGCGGACGGCGATGAAGGGGCTTGGCCAGTTCACCCTCGACGTCATCTATGCGCGCGCCAAGTCGCGCATGTGGGAGAAGGTGCAGCGGCTGCGCGATTATCCGGGGCTCAGGATTTCCGATTTCGGCACGCGCCGGCGGCATTCCTTCCTCTGGCAGCGCTGGTGCGTCGAGGCGCTCAAGGAAGGCATCGGCCCGGCCTTTACCGGCACGTCCAACGTGCTACTTGCCATGGATACCGACCTCGAAGCGGTCGGCACCAATGCGCATGAACTGCCGATGGTCAAGGCGGCGCTGGCCGTCAACGACAAGGAACTCGGCGAGGCGCCCTACAGGGTGCTGGAGGACTGGAAGCAGCTTTATGGCGGCAATCTGCTGATCGTGCTGCCCGACGCTTTCGGCACGGCCGCGTTCCTGCGTAAAGCGCCGGACTGGGTGGCCGACTGGACCGGTTTCCGTCCCGACAGCGCCCCGCCGATCGAAGGCGGTGAAAAGATCCTCGCATGGTGGCAGGCGCATGGCCGCGACCCGAAGGAAAAGCTGCTGATCTTTTCCGACGGCCTCGACGTCGATACGATCATCGAGACCTACCGGCACTTCCAGGGCCGGGTGCGCATGAGCTTTGGCTGGGGCACCAATCTCACCAATGATTTCCATGATTGCGCGCCCGATGGCGTCGATCTCGACCCGATCTCGCTGGTCTGCAAGGTCACGGAAGCCAATGGCCGGCCGGCGGTAAAACTATCGGACAATCCGCGCAAGGCGACGGGGGAGCCGACGGAAGTCGAGCGCTACAAGCGGTTCTTCGGTACAGAGGATTTCCACGAACAGCTGGTGACGGTGTGACGGCTGCAGCCCTAGGCCCGCTCAGCCCTGCGCAAACGCCTTGAGCTTCTCGCCGCTCAATCGGTACCGCGTCCATTCGCTCATCGGCTCTGCGCCGATCGCCTCATAGACCCGGATTGCCGGTTCGTTCCAGTCGAGCACGCTCCATTCGAAGCGGCCGCAGCCAGCTTCGACGGCAATCGCTGCCAACCGCTTGAGCAAGGCTTTGCCGACGCCGCGGCTGCGGGCGGACGTCGTGACATAGAGGTCTTCGAGATAGAGGCCGTTCTTTGCCTGCCAGGTCGAATAGTTGAAGAACCAGACGGCAAAGCCGAGTGCGGCGCCATCCTCCTCGCAGATCAGCGCACGCGTCACAGAGTTCTCGCCAAAGATCGATGCGGTCAGCGACTCGACTGTCGCTTCGACCTCGTGTTCGGCCTTCTCGTAGATCGCCAATTCGCGAATGAAGTGAAGAATATCGGCCACATCATCGGGAACGGCTTCGCGAACGGTCAGTGTCATTGGGGAACCTTGCGTGGACTTCGGGCGCGTCAATCGCCAGGTGGTTCATGCGCAGGGCAGGCCGGCTTGTCAACGCGGCTCGGCAAAGCCAATGAAAGAAAACCTCACGAAAACCGGCCTTGGCCGGTCGAATTTTTGCAGAACTGCGACAACGTATATCTTGACACAGGCAGTCGTCTTTTGATTAAAGATGGAGCATGAAATATTGAGTGCTTCGTTCGGGTTTTCCGGCCATGATGGTATGCAGCTGCAACGTTATCACCGACAAGGACATCAGGGAGACGATCATCTCGCTCCTCGATCAGGACTGTTGGCAGTTGATCGTGCCGGGCAAGGTCTATCATGCCATGCAGAAGCGCGGCCGCTGCTGTGGCTGCTTTCCGAATGTCGTCGACATCATCGTCAAGACCACTGAGGAATACCACGCCCGGCGCCAATCCGAAGGGCTCGAAGTGGTTGATTTCATGGAGCGCCTGAAGCGCTTCCAGGCCGAGCAGAAGGCGGCGATCCTTGAACGCCGGCGCGGCATACAGGCTGCGTGATTTCGGCCGGCCTTTGCGGCGCTGAGGCATCTTCCCCGCTTATCCTCTGGATTCATCGCCAAAGCCCTCTCGACTTTGTCTATCGATCCTGTTTTTATCCGCCAGCAAAACGCCAGCCAGGAGTATCCAGATGAAGGGCGACCCGAAGGTCATCGAACAGCTCAACCACGCCGTCTTTCTCGAACTCGGTGCCGTCAACCAGTACTGGGTGCATTACCGCCTGCTCGAAGACTGGGGCTTCACCAAGCTCGCCAAGAAAGAGCGCGCCGAATCGATCGAGGAGATGCATCATGCCGATCGGCTGATCCAGCGCATCATCTTCCTCGAAGGCCATCCGAACCTGCAGACCGTGGCGCCGCTGCGCATCGGCCAGAACGTCAAGGAAGTGCTCGAAGCCGACCTCCACGGCGAATATGACGCCCGCGCCGCCTACAAGGCCGCCCGCGATATCTGTCACAATGCCGGCGACTATGTGTCGATGAATCTGTTCGAGGATCTGTTGACGGACGAGGAGGGCCATATCGACTTCCTCGAAACCCAGCTCGACCTGCTGCGCAAGCTTGGCGAGGGCAAGTATGGCCAGCTGAATGCTGACTCCGCCGACGAAGCCGAAGGCCACTGAGTTTCGCGCCATCGCGAAAAAAGCCCTCGTCCGGCAACGGGCGAGGGCTTTTTTCTAGGCAGAGTGCCAGCAGATAAAATCACTTAAGCGGTCTTGAGCGATCCGGCTGCGCGATTGCCGAACAGGGCATCAATGCTCAATGGGCCAGCGCCGGCGAAGACGAAATAGAGAAAAATGAAGCAGTAGAGCACGGCGGCATCGCCACCGTTGACTACCGGGAAGAAGCTTTTCGGAAAATGCGCGATGAAGAAGGCGAAGGCGCACAGGCCCGAGGCGACGAAGGCGGCGGGCCGCGTCAGCAGGCCGATGGCGATCAGGAAACCGCAGACCAGTTCGAACCAGCCGGCGACCCAAGGCAGCGAGCCGGCCGGCGGCAGATGATCGGCGATCGGAAAGCCGAGATGCTTGGATGTGCCATGCGCCAAGAGGAGCAGGCCGGTCATGATGCGGGTGATGCTGAGGATATAGGGCTTATAGGGGTCGAGGGCGGTCGAGATGTTCATTGTCGGCTCCATTTGATTTCACCCTCCTCCCAGGAGCGTCATAGCGGCGGCTCGCGCCGCTGTCATGGCGCGAACGTTCACGATCGGTAAGATTTCCGTGAGCTTAGAAGCGTTTTAATTCAGGACTTTACGCCTGAAAGATGGGCGAATTCGGCCACCACCTTGTCGTAGACGCCGCGCTTGAATTCGACGACGCGCTCCGGCAATTCTTCCATCCTCGTCCAGGCCCATTCCTCGAATTCCACGGAATGGCCGTCCGGCGGCGGGTTGATGGCGATCTCGGATTCGTCGCCTTCGAAGCGGAAGGCGAACCAGGCCTGGGTCTGGCCGCGATATTTGCCCTTGAGGCCGATGCCGATCAGATGGTCCGGCAGATCGTAGTTGAACCACTCTTTCGCCTGGGCGATCAGGCTCACACTTTTCATCCCGGTCTCTTCGTAGAGTTCGCGCCAGGCGGCGGCTTCGGGATCCTCGCCCTTGTCGATGCCGCCCTGCGGCATCTGCCACATCTTGATCGAACCGTCATATTCGCTGTTGTCGATCGATGTGCGCCGTCCGGCCCAGACGAGCCCGTCTCTGTTCAGCACCATGACGCCGACACAGGGGCGATAGGGCAGGTCCTCGGCCTTGATCTTGTTGCTCATGCATCTCTCCAGACAATTCCACGGCGATCGCCAATGGGCGAGCCGCAAGCTCTGCCGTACCAAATTCTTATGGCAAACTATACACCCTCAGTGCGATCCGACAGCAATGCAAGGAGAGCGGGATTGATGTAGAGATTTTCTCGCCCTGCTTTGACCTCGTTGAGCACTTTCAGACCGACAAGGGTCTTGAGATAGGTCGACGCCGCCTGCCGTTGGGCAATTCCGGATGAAACGAGGTCGCCGATCCGGCAATAAGGATTGACGAAGATTACTTCGACCAGTTCGCGGGAATAGATTTTGGATGCATCCTGCCGCAGACGCGACGCTGTCCGATCGAGAAGGTCGCGGATTGCACGGATTTTCGCCGTCGACCATTCAGCCGTTGCACGAACTGCCTCGAGCATAAAGAGGATCCATGCTTCCCAAGCACCCTCGGCAGTGACCGCGAGCAACCGTTGATAATAGGTTTGCTTGTTGCGAATGATGTGGCGGCTGAGATAGAGGACCGGAATTTCCAGCAGGCCTTTGTCGACAAGATACAACAGATTGAGGACACGTCCGGTACGGCCGTTGCCATCGATAAACGGATGGATTGCCTCGAACTGGTAATGCATGACCGCAAGCCGAATGAGAGGATCGAATTCTTCGGCCTCGTGAATGAAGCGCTCCCAGTTTGAGAGTTTATCCCGTAGCAGTGCCTGACCTTCGGGTGGGGTGTAGATGATCGTGCCCATCGCCTCATTCATCAACGCCGTCCCAGGCGTTGCCCGAATATCGAGTTCCACGCCCTTGATCGTGCGGCAGATATCGACTGCTGTCGTCGTGGAAACTGGCCGTTCCTTGAGCGAATGGAAGCCTCGATTTAGCGCCGTACGGTACCGCAAGGCTTCCTTTGTCGCGGGGTCAGCTTGAGCTCCTTCATTGGCGAATTGGAACAAACGGTCTGCCGTCGTGACAATGTTTTCGATCTCGGAGCTCGCCTGGGCTTCGAGAAGTGGGATGGAATTGATCAGCACGGCTTGGTTCGGAATTAGTTGGCCGGCAATCTTCAACGCAGCGATCGCAGCGCGCGCTTCGATACAGGCCTTCAAAATCGCCTTGGATTCTATATCCGCTGCGGGGGGTAGAAGAGGCAAGTCGTTGTAGGGACGGTCGGGTCTGAATGACATGTCGAGGTTTTCCTCATTTATCGACATGTTTCGATATGTCGATGATGACGACATGTCGGCATGACGTGTCGACAGAGTTCAATTCTATCGACATATGAGGCTTGGAGCAAGGATGGGCAGACCGTCTTACAATCTGGATCACGGGCTTGGCCTTGATCCGCACCAAAACAGTAAAACTGGTGCAGAGCGACTGCAAATTTCCGGTGATTTTCCTGTTCTTGCACGTCAGATCCATCGCCATCGACACATGGCTCCGAGCGTCAGAGAAACAATACCATACGAATCGGTCGCCAATATAAAAAGGCCCGAAGCGGGTGCTTCGGGCCAAAGGCGGCATATTTCCATAGGCCGCGACGGGAATGTTGGCGGCGCGACAGCGTCGCGCCGCAATTCCTTATGAGTTGTGGTAAGCGGCTTCGCCGTGCGACGAGAGGTCAAGACCTTCGCGTTCGGCTTCCGGCGACACGCGGAGACCGACGATCAGGTCGACGACCTTGTAGAGAATGATCGAGCCGATGCCGGTCCAGAGGATGGTAACGACGACAGCTTCGATCTGCACCACGATCTGGTGGCCCATGGTGACGCCGGCAGCATAGCCGACACCGCCGAGCGATGAACTGGCGAGAATGCCGGTGATAACCGCGCCGAACATGCCGCCGATGCCATGGACGCCGAACACGTCTGCGGTGTCATCATAGCCGAACTTGTTCTTCACCGTCGAGACGAAGAAGTAGCAGAGCGGCGAAACCAGCAGGCCAAGGACGATCGAGCCCATCGGCCCGGCATAACCCGAAGCCGGTGTAACGGCAACCAGGCCGGCAACCATGCCAGACGCTGCGCCGAGCATCGAGGCCTTGCCGCGGGTCATGGTTTCGACGATCGACCAGGAAACCGTTGCGGCGGCGGTTGCCAGGAAGGTGTTCATGGTAGCGATCAGTGCGCCGCCGGAGGCTTCGAGGTTGGAACCAGCGTTGAAGCCGAACCAGCCGACCCAGAGAAGGCTGGCGCCGATGAACGTCATGGTCATCGAGTGCGGCGCCATCATGTCCTTGCCGAAGCCTGTGCGCTTGCCGACCATGATCGCACCGATGAGGCCGGAAACGCCGGCATTGATGTGCACGACGGTACCGCCGGCGAAGTCGAGAGCGCCGAGCTTGAACAGGAAGCCGTTACCATCCCAGACCATGTGGGCGACCGGGAAATAGACGACAATCGTCCAAAGCGTGCAGAACAACACCGAAGCCGAGAACTTGATGCGCTCGGCGAAGGCGCCGATGATCAGGCAAGGCGTGATCGCCGCGAAGGTCATCTGGAACAGGAAGAACAGATATTCCGGAATGACGACGCCGCTGGTGAAGGTCGCAGATGTCGTGGACGGCGACATCCCCATCATGAAGGCCTTGGCAAACCCGCCGTAGAAGGGATTGGTGCCGCCGCCGAAGGCCATGGAATAACCGAAGACCGCCCAGACGATCATGACGACGCAGCCGATCATGGTGACCTGCATCAGCATCGACAGCATGTTCTTGGTGCGCATCAGGCCACCGTAGAACAGCGCGAGGCCCGGCACGATCATCAGCAGCACGAGCAGCGTGGCAATATACATGAAGGCGATATCGCCCTTGTTGGGCACGGGTGCGGCGGCGGCCGGCGCCGTGGCCGTCTGCGCGAAGGCGATGGCCGGCGCCATTGCCATGCCCAGGCCGAGCCAGGCCGTGCTGAGCTTCATTGTAAGTTTGGATAGTGACATCAGGTAAAACTCCCCTGCAAATGTGCGGCCGTCAGAGCGCTTCGGAATCGGTTTCGCCGGTGCGGATGCGCACGGCATGGTCAATCGAGTAGACAAAGATCTTGCCGTCGCCGATCTGACCGGTCTTGGCGGCGGTGGCGATGGCTTCGACGGCCTTGTCGACCAGTTCGCTGGGAACGCCGACTTCGATTTTCAGCTTCGGCAGGAAGCTGACCGCATATTCCGTACCGCGATAGATTTCGGTATGCCCCTTCTGCCGGCCGTAACCCTTCACCTCGGTCACGGTCAGGCCCTGGATGCCGACCGCCGTGAGGGCTTCGCGCACCTCGTCCAGCTTGAACGGCTTGATAATGGCCATGACAATTTTCATCTGGTTTCCCATCCTTTGACGAACAACTCGGGCGGCGGGCCGCCTCTCCGTAATCGCGGGATGTCTGCGCACCCTCCCGTGACCGCCCCTTGCTATACAAAGGCCGTGCCAGATTCGGTGCCTGGTAATAAGTTACTGAAATTTAACGCTAATTACGAAAGGCGCTAAAAAACGGGCAGTTGATTCAAAATCATTTGCATAAAAAATAGGCTGTTTTTGAATTTTGCACGTCAATTAATCATTTGCCCGTTTCCGGATCAGCCCCTCCTGCGCCGTCGATGCGATCAAGCGGCCGGCGCGATTGAAGATGCTGCCGCGCGACAGCCCGCGAGCACCGCCGGAGAAGGGGCTGTCGGTGGTGTAAAGCAGCCAGTCGTCAAGCGGATCGGGATGATGGAACCACATGGAATGGTCGAGGCTGGCGCCCTGGATGGAGCGGTCGAAGACCGACAGACCATGGGGAAAAAGCGCGGTGTCGAGCAGGGTCATGTCCGAGAGATAGCCGAGGAATGCGGCCTGGAACGGGCGATCCTCCGGCACTTTGCCATTGGCCTTGATCCAGATGCTCTGCTTCGGCGGCAGCGCCTTGTTGGAGAGATAGTGATCCATCGACAGCGGAATGATCTCGAACGGCCGCTCGCGTATCCAGAAGCGCTTGATATGCTCGGGTGCATCCTTGAGATATTGTTCGTAGAGGCTTTCCGGATCGGGCAGATCCTGCGGCAGCGGCACATCGGGCATTGCTGCCTGATGTTCGAGGCCGGGCTCGTCGACCTGGAAAGAGGCGGAGAGCGAGAAGATCGCCTTGCCGTGCTGGATCGCCACCACACGCCGCGTGGTGAAGCTCGATCCGTCGCGGATGCGGTCGACCTCGTAGAGGATCGGCACGGCGGGATCACCCGGACGAAGAAAATAGCTGTGCAGCGAATGCACATAGCGGTCTTGCGCGACCGTCCGGTTGGCGGCGACCAGCGCCTGCGAGATCACCAGGCCGCCGAAAATCCGCTGCCAGCCGACATCGGGGCTCAGCCCGCGATAAATATTCTCCTCGATCTTTTCGAGATCGAGGATCGCCACCAGATGTTCCATTTCGGAGAGAGTGTTTCGTGCTGGCGGCATTTTGGCAGGCTCCGGCGGTTTCATCAGGCGATGTGATCCTCTATACTCCGTAAGAGACCGTCAGCAAGACGAAAGAAAGGTACACCCGATGCTCGATATCCTGGTCGCCGGTGGTGGATATGTCGGCCTTTCCGTGGCGGTGTCGATCAAGAAGGCAGCGCCGCACCTGACGATCACGGTCGTCGACGCTGCACCCGAGGGCAGTTGGCAGAAGGACCAGCGCGCCTCGGCAATTGCCGCAGCGGCAAGCCGCATGCTGACGGCGCTCGGTGTCTGGGACGAGATCCTGCCGGAGGCGCAGCCGATCACCAGCATGATCATCACCGATTCGCGCACCGCCGATCCGGTGCGGCCGGTGTTTCTCACCTTCGACGGCGATGTCGCGGCGGGCGAGCCGTTTGCGCATATGGTGCCGAACCCGGCCATGGTCGGGCCGCTGTTGAAGCTTGCCGTCGAATTGGGCGTCGATGTCAGGTCGGCGACGACGGTGGACACGTTCAGCAACAAGCCGGCCTCGGTCGAGGCAAAGTTGTCGAATGGCGAAACGGTCGAGGCGCGGCTTTTGGTCGCCTGCGACGGCGTCAAATCGAAGCTGCGCGATATCGCCGGCATCAAGACAGTCAATTTCGACTATGGCCAGTCCGGCATCGTCACGACCGTGGCGCATGAGCGGCCGCACAATGGCGTCGCCGAAGAGCATTTCCTGCCCGCCGGCCCGTTCGCCATCCTGCCGCTCAAGGACAATCGCTCGTCGCTGGTCTGGACCGAGCGCAGCCAGGATGCCGAGCGTCTCGTACGTTCCGACGACCTGGTGTTCGAGGAGGAACTCGAGCGGCGTTTCGGCCACAAGCTCGGCACGATTCGCATCGCCGGCGGTCGGCGTGCCTTCCCGCTCGGCCTGACGCTGGCGCGCGGTTTCGTCGCCGAGCGGTTCGCGCTTGCGGGTGATTCGGCGCATGGCATCCACCCGATCTCGGGCCAGGGCCTCAATCTCGGCTTCAAGGACGTCGCCGCTTTGGCCGAGACCGTGATCGACGCCGACCGGCTGGGCATGGATATCGGCGCGCTCGACGTGCTCGAACGCTATCAGTCCTGGCGGCGCTTCGACACATTCCGCATGGGCGTGACGACGGATGTGCTCAACCGGCTGTTTTCCAACGATATTACCCCGATCCGCGTGGCGCGCGATTTCGGCCTCGGCCTGGTCGAGCGAATGCCGGCACTGAAGAGCTTTTTCATCAAGCAGGCAGCCGGCGTGGGTCAGGGCGGCAATCCCAAATTGCTCGACGGCACCCTGCCCTGAGCTAAGTATTTAAATTGGTTAAGACCCGTGTCTTGAAAGTTTTAAGGTTTGATGACTATCTTTATCTATCCGGGCTGCGTCGGTCCGGTGCTTGTTCTGTTCGATAGAAAGGAAGTCCTCTGACAACAGTGCACGCGAAAGGAGTGGTGCCTCACACCTACTCCCGGAGCATGGAGCGCGGTAACGATGCTGCGGCCATCGCTCTCAAGCTGGTCCTCGAAAGTCTCGAAGACTCGAAAGCAGAAAACGTCACATCCCTCAACATCACGGGCAAATCCGCGCTGGGCGACTATATGGTGGTCGTGTCCGGGCGCTCGAACCGTCATGTGACGGCCATTGCCGAACACCTGATCGACGATCTCAAGGCCGAAGCCATCGGCCCGGTCCGCGTCGAGGGGCTGGAAACCGGCGATTGGATCCTGATCGATGCGGGCGACGTGATCGTGCATATCTTCCGTCCCGAAATCCGCGAGTTCTACAACATCGAAAAGATGTGGGCCGCGCCGGATCTCGAGGAAGAGACGTTGCACTAGTCTTCGGCTGCCGCCCCAGCGGCGTCGACAGGGCTGATGAATTGCGGAAGCTTCGTTCTTCCGCGAAGGAAATTTTGGTCGGAAGAAAGCCATGCGGATTTCGCTATTCGCAGTGGGCAGGTTGAAATCCGGCCCTGAAAGAGACCTGGCAGAGCGCTACCTTGACCGCTTCGCCAAGGCTGGCCCCGCAATTGGCCTCGAATTCGGAAAACTCACTGAAATCAATGAAAGCCGCGCCTCCAATCCGGACACGCGCAAGCGCGAGGAAGCGGCGGTGCTGGAGAAGCTGCTTGCAGACGGCGCGCGGCTGATCCTGCTCGACGAGCGCGGCAAGGCGTTGGACAGTCCGGCGTTCGCCGATCTGCTCGGCGGCATTCGCGATGCCGGAAAGCGCGACGTGATCGTGGCGATCGGCGGGCCGGACGGGCTCGATCCGGCGCTGCACGGGCAGGCAGCGCATGTGCTGTCCTTCGGAAAAATGACCTGGCCGCATCAGATGGTGCGGGTGATGCTGGCGGAGCAGCTTTATCGGGCGGTGACGATCTTATCGGGGCATCCCTATCATCGGGTGTGACGGGTGCTTGTATTTGCGGCGACCCCCCTCTGCCCTGCCGGGCATCTCCCCCTCAAGGGGGGAGATTGGCTAGCGGCATGCACCCCATCTCAAGTCGATGTCGAGTGCTGCGAGCGGTGGCTGGAGAACGAGGCGAGCGGGTGCCCCACACCATCTCCCCCCTTGAGGGGGAGATGTCCGGTAGGACAGAGGGGGGTGGCGGCAGGCAGATCGCCCGCAAATCGTTCTCTGACATGCAAATGCCAAATTATTTGGCGATTGGGGCAAATCAGCTTAACATGCGCGGATTCTCGAGGCGCGGTGCGGCAGGGTTTGCGTAGATCGAYGAACAAGACATTGCTGGCAGCGTGCATGGCGGCGGCCTGTCTGCTGCCCGGTCGGTCTTTGTCCGAAGAGACCACGCCGGCCAGCACCACGCCCGTCGACCAGCAAAGCGTGCTCAACGTCAAGCGCACCGCCACCGAGAGCGAATTGCGCGATGTCGCCAAGTCGATCGCCGAGGCCAAGGCGCATTCCGAATCGCTCGAAGCCAGCATTGCCGGCATCGAAAAGACCACGGCCGGGCTGCGCGAGGCGCTGGTCGACTCCGCGTCCAAGCGCAAGGAGCTTGAGCGCCAGACGCTCGCAACAGAAGCCAAGCTGAAAGATCTCCAAGGCCAGGAGGCCAAGGTCAAGGCGTCGCTGCATGAGCGGCGCGGCCTGCTCGCCGAAGTGCTGGCCGCATTGCAACGCATGGGCCGCAATCCGCCGCCGGCGCTGCTGGTCACCCCCGATGATGCGCTCTCGTCCGTCCGCAGCGCGATTCTGCTCGGCGCCGTGGTGCCGGGCATTCGTGGCGAGACTGACAAGCTTGCCGCTGACCTGAAATCGCTGCGTGACGTCAAGACCCAGATCGCCAGCGAGCGCCAGAATTATGTGACGACCATGGCCTCGGCGCTCGAGGAAGAAAACCGCATGTCGCGGCTGATCGACGAGAACGACAAGCTCTCGACACGCAATAAGGCCGAGCTCGAAAACGAGAAGCAGCGCACGGCCGAACTGGCGTCCCGCGCCACATCTCTCGAAAATTTGATCTCGTCGATGGAGAAGGACATCGCCTCGACCCGGCAGGCCGCAGAGGCTTCAAAACTCGAGGATATCAAGCGTCAGAACATGTCGCCGGCCGAGCTGGAACAGGCCAGGCGCGACGCCGAGACCAACCTGCCCGACAAAAACCGCATTGCGCCCGCATATCCGTTCTCGGTAATGAAGGCCAAATTGGACCTGCCGGTTGCCGGCGACGTCTTGCGGTTTTTTGGTGATGACGATGGAACCGGCCATCCGGCACAGGGTCTGACGGTTGCAGCCGGCCAGGGATTGGTGGTGACGGCGCCGGCCGATGGCTGGATCATGTTCGCCGGACCATTCCGCAGCTACGGCCAGATGGTGATCATGAATGTGGGGGAGAACTATCATATTGTCCTCTCCGGCATGGATGCGGTAACAGCCCGGCAGGGTCAATTCGTCGTCGCGGGCGAACCGATCGGCCAGATGGGTGAAAAGAGAATTGCAAGTGCGGCCGCGGTGAATATAGTCACGGACCGACCGACACTATACATAGAGTTCCGAAAGGACGGAAAACCGGTCGATTCGTTGCCCTGGTGGTCCGCGAAAAATCTTGGAAAGGCGCGAAATGCTACGTAAGACTTCACTGGTGCTGCTGGGCGCCCTCCTGGGCTCGACCGCGATGGTCGGAGTCTACTCCGCCGGCCTGCCGGCCGAGGCAGCCGGCTCATCGACCTATAAAGAGCTCAGCGTTTTCGGTGAGGTTTTCGAGCGGGTTCGCGCCCAGTATGTGACGCCGCCTGACGAGCAGAAGCTGATCGAGAGCGCCATCAGCGGCATGCTCTCCTCGCTTGACCCGCATTCGAGCTACATGAATGCCAAGGATGCCGACGACATGCGCACGCAGACGCGCGGCGAATTCGGCGGTCTCGGTATCGAAGTGACGATGGAAAACGACCTCGTCAAGGTCATCACCCCGATCGACGACACGCCCGCCGCCAAGGCCGGCGTGCTGGCCGGCGACCTGATCTCCAAGATCGATGGCGTCGATGTGCGCGGCCTGAAGCTGGAAGATGCTGTCGACAAGATGCGCGGCGATGTCGGCCAGCCGATCAGGCTGACCATCCTGCGCAAGGGCGCCGACAAGCCGCTCGAATTCACCATCAAGCGCGACATCATCGCCGTGCAGGCGGTCAAGGTGCGTGTCGAGGGCGATGTCGGTTATCTCCGTATCATCTCCTTCACCGAAAAGACCTATGACGACCTGAAGAAGGGCATCGAGAAGATTCAGAGCCAGGTGCCGAACGACAAGCTGAAAGGCTATGTGCTCGACCTGCGCCTCAATCCGGGCGGCCTGCTCGACCAGGCGATCAATGTCTCCGACGCCTTCCTCAACAAGGGTGAGATCGTGTCGACCCGCGGCCGTATCGAAAGCGAGACCCGTCGCTTCTCGGCGACCGAAGGCGATCTCATCAACGGCAAGCCGGTGATCGTGCTGATCAATGGCGGTTCAGCCTCGGCCTCGGAAATCGTCTCCGGTGCGTTGCAGGATCTGAAGCGTGCGACCATCCTCGGCACGCGCTCGTTCGGCAAGGGCTCGGTGCAGACGATCATCCCGCTGGGCGATAACGGCGCGCTGCGCCTGACCACGGCGCTCTACTACACCCCGTCGGGCCGGTCGATCCAGGGCATCGGCATCACGCCGGATGTCAAGGTCGATGAGCCGATCCCGGCGGAACTGCAGGGCAAGATCGAGAAGGCGGCCGAATCCTCGCTCGCCGGCCATATCAAGGGCGCCAACGAGACGACGGATGGTTCCGGCTCGGCTGCCTATGTGCCGCCGGATCCGAAGGACGACGTCCAGCTGCACTACGCGCTCGATCTGCTGCGCGGCCTGAAGAAGGACCCGGCTTTCCCGCCGGACCAGAGCAAGGCCGTCGCTGTCGAGCAGAAGAAGGCCGAAACGACCAAGTAAGGCGTTTATTGCAAAGCGGCGGAGTTTTGGCTCCGCCGTTTTCGATTCCGGGAAGGCGATCCCGTTAAATGCGCCGAAACCATTTGAGAGGGCGGGCGGACACCCTTGAATTCCGGCATTCATTCGCCGCTCGGGCAGGACAGAAGGCCACCGCGCCAGCGTCGGCCGTTTTTCACATTTGGCCGTTTGCTGGCAGTTGTCGTCGTGCTTTGTCTTGCCGGTGTCTCTGCCTATCCGTTGCTGCGCCCGGCCGATCATTTCCAGAAGCCGGAACTGGCTGACGTCTCAAAGAAGCCGGTTGATAAACCCGTCGACGCCAAGGTCGCCCAGGCCGACCCGACACAAGCGGACAGGCTCAAGCGCACCAAGCCGCTCGATGGCGCCAATGTCGAGCGGCAGGTGATGGATGACGGCTCGATCGTCACCAAGATCACGCCGCGCGACCGCAGCAGGGATGGTCCGCTGATCATCGACGCCAATGCCAATGGCCCTCAGGACCTGAAGACGGCGGCGCTGCCGGACGAGAACCTGATCGAGACCGCCGCCGAAGGCCAGCTGCCCACGGTCTCTGCCGACGGCACGCGGCCGGTCGACCGCTATGCCCGGCCTTGGTCAGGTGCCAAGGGACCGCGCATTGCCATCATCATCGGCGGGCTCGGGCTCAGCCAGACCGGCACGCAGCGGGCGCTGAAACTTCTGCCGGAGGAGATCACGCTGGCTTTTGCCGCCAATGGCAATTCGCTGGGGCGCTGGATGCCGGTGGCGCGCCGCGGCGGCCATGAAATCCTGCTGCAGGTGCCGATGGAGCCGTTCGATTACCCGAACAACGATCCAGGCCCGCTGACGCTGACGCATGGCAATTCGCCGGACAAGAATATCGAGCTCTTGCATGAATCGATGGCGAAGATGACCAATTATACCGGCGTGATGAACTATCTCGGCGGCAAGCTGCTCTCGGACCCGAATGCACTGGAGCCGATCATGAGCGACATCGGCAAGCGCGGCCTGCTCTTCCTCGACGATGGTTCGGCGGCGCAATCGCTGACCGCGACCTATGCCAAGGCCTATAACATGCCGCAGGCCTTCGCCGACGTCGTGCTCGACAACGAGGTCAAGAAGGACGCGATCCTGAAGAAGCTCGACGCGCTCGAACGCATTGCGCTGAGCAAAGGCAAGGCTGTTGGCGTTGCCTCGGGCTTCGACGAAACGGTCGACGCCGTGGCCGAATGGGCCAAGGCCGCCAACGGCCGCGGCGTCGAGATCGTCGGTATTTCGGCACTGGCGGAAGTGCCGAAGTGACTGGTCACTCCGGCTTCACTTCTGTCTGATCAGATCCGCGCCCATTCGGGCAGCCATTGGCCATGCGCCTTGAGCAGATCGTCGGTGAGTTTCCAGATCTGGTCGAGATCAAGCTCGGCGCCGGTATGCGGGTCCATCATCGCGGCGTGATAGATGTGCTCGCGGTTCTCGGTCATCATCGCCGCCACCGTCAGTTCCTGGACGTTGATATTGGTGCGCATCAGTGCGGTGAGCTGCACCGGCAGGTCGCCGATGAAGGTCGGCTGGATGCCGTTGTGGTCGACGAGGCAAGGCACTTCGGCAGCGCAGTTTTGCGGCAGCGAGGTGATGCAGCCGTTGTTGCGGATGTTGCCGTAGATGACCGAAGGCGTGCCGGTCCAGACCGAGTTGATGATCTCGGAGGCGTATTCCTTGCTGTTGGCCACCTCGATCTTGTCGGCGCTGCGGAAGGCTTCGGCCTGGCTCTTCCACCGCTCAACCTGCTCGATGCAGCGTTTCGGATATTCGTCGAGCGGAATGCCGAATTTCTCGATCAGGTCGTCGCGGCCATCCTTGATGAACCAGGGCGTATATTCGGCGAAATGCTCCGAGCTCTCGGTGACGAAATAGCCGAGCCGGGTCAGCATTTCATAGCGCACCTTGTTGGGGCAGCGCGGGTTCCAGCCGGGCTTCGGTGCCCGGCCTTCGCGGTAGCCGCGCACCAGATCCGGATAGAGGTTCTTGTAGGAACCATCCGGCTGCCGGTGCTCGAAATTGAGGTAGAAGGCCATGTGGTTGATGCCGGCGGCGCGGTAACGGATTTCGTTATAGGGAATATCGAGGTCATGGGCGAGTTCCATCGCCGTGCCCTGCACCGAATGGCAGAGACCGACCTGCTTGATATCGGGGTATTTTTCCGCGATCGCCCAGGTGTTGATCGCCATCGGGTTGACATATTGCAGCATCACCGCGTTCGGGCAGACGGCGCGCATGTCCTCGCAGATTTTCCAGAGATGCGGCACTGTTCTCAGGCCGCGCATGATGCCGCCAATGCCGAGCGTGTCGGCGATCGTTTGGCGCAGGCCGTATTGCTTCGGCACATCGAAATCGGTGACAGTGCAGGGCTCATAGCCGCCGATCTGGAAGGCTACGACGACAAAATCGGTATTTTCCAACGCCTTGCGCTGGTCCATGTAGGTCTCGACCTTGGCCGTGGCGTCGAGCGTCGACACCAGCTTGCGGGCGACGATCTCGCTTTCTGCCAGGCGTTCGGCATTGATGTCCATCAGCGCGATCGTGGCACCCGCGAGTGCCGGGCGCTGCAGAATATCGCCGACGATGTTTTTCATGAACACGGTCGAGCCGGCGCCGATGAAGGTGATTTTGGGATCACGTGCCATTTCGTGCTTCCTCTGGAGGATGATGATTTATTGGATCAAGGTGATAATGCCTGCAGTATCAGGCGTTAAGAGGAAGCTTGTGCTTATGATGGTAAAATCGTGCTCAGCTGCTTGCGACCACGCTGAGAAGAAATTCGCCTAACGCAGATATCGGTTGACACGCGCTTCCAGCAGACGGATCAGCCCCGGGTCCATGAATTCGTAATCGTCGGGAATATCGAGGCAAACAATGCGTTTACTGCCGATCCGCGAGCGAAATTTCTGGCGAACCTTGTTGAGATGGCTTTTCTCCATCACAAAAATGACATCCGCCCAGTCGATCAGGTCTCCGTCGAGCGGGATATTCGCATCGTTGTTGGTGCCCGCCGACAGGGCTTCGACGCCGTCATATTGCGAGAACACCTGTTCCGCCGTCGGGCTGCGCAGCCTGTTCTGGCTGCAGATGAACAGCAGCTTTTGATATCTTGGCGCCGCCAGCATGTTCAGCCGCCCTGTTGTTCATCCATGATGCCCTTGGTCAGCGAACCGTCCGAGGGATAAAGCGGGATCAGGCAGGCCTGCAGTGCATGGTAGATATCGGCCTTGCCTGCGAAGAGCGTATGCGCAGGCTGCAGGTCTTCGCTCAGTTCCTCGTGCCAGCCGCCCCTGCCGCGGTCGAGGAAGTTGTTGGCGATCGTGTTCCAGATCAGCCGGTAGCTTTGCTCATGCATGTCGGAGGGCACATGGTTGATGAGGAAGGCTGCAGCACCGATGCCCTCCGCCATTGGCCACCAGATTTTCGAGCGCTTGGCCGGGACATCGTTCCAATCGAGCGTATAGAAAAAAGCGCCCTTGTCATTGTCCCAGCCGAGCGCCATGGATTGCGCGAACAGCGCCTGCGCCGCACCTGGCATCCAGTCCTGCTTGCGGTCGCCGAGCGCGTAAAGCTGCAGGATAAGCCGCGCCCATTCCAGCCAATGGCCCGGTGTCGTTCCCGACGGGCGGAACATCTCGTTGCCCTTGTAATCCCTAAGCAGGTTCCAGTTTTCGTCGAAATGTTCGCCGACGCGGAAGCCGGTTTCGCGGGCCTTGCGGTTGATGATCAGGTCGGCGATCCGTTCAGCCTTGTTGAGATAGAAATCGTCGTCGGTCGCCTCATAGGCGGCCATCAATGCCTCGGTCAGGTGCATGTTGGAATTCTGGCCGCGATAGCCTGGCACCGGCGACCAGTCGGCCTGGAATTCCTCGGCGATGGCGCCATGATCTTCTTCCCAGAATTTATGCTCGATGATCTCGGTGACGTCGGTCAGCATGGCTTCTGCCGCCGGATGGCCGACCAGGGCTGCCGACGAGGCGGCGAGCAGCACGAAGGCATGGCCATAGCCCTGCTTCATGCCGTCGATCGAACCGTCATTGTTGACCTGCCAGAAATAGCCGCCGCGCTTCTGGTCGCGATGGACGTTCCAGAGATAGGCCATGCCGTGGTCGATCAGGTCGGCGCAGCCGGGACGGCCGAGCAGGTGGCCGATGGCCATGCAGTGGACCATGCGCGCCGTCGAATGGATGCCGCGTACCGGGTTTTCCGGATTGATCGGCTGTCCGTCATCATGGAATTCGAAGAAGCCGCCCTTGGGGTTGACAGAGCGCCACTGGAAATAGTCGAACAGTTTGGTGGCCTCGCCACGCAGCCAGTCGCGATGGGTCGGCAGGTTGAGCCAGCTTTGAGTGGTCACGGGCGGTCCTCCTCTGGGCAATTCCGGACCAGCGCAAAGCGGCTTGGGGAATTGCATGAAACAATAGCGAGGGCATTTCCGTCACCCGAAGAAAACAGCAATGCCGGCAGAAAATATCAGGCGATTTGCGCGAGGCGCGTCTCGGCGAGGCGCACCCAGTAGGAGACGCCATAGGGGATGATCTCGTCGTTGAAATCATAGCCGGTATTGTGCAGTCCCGGCGTGTCGCCATTGCCGATGAAGATGAAATTGCCCGGTCGGGCATTGAGCATATAGGAGAAATCCTCGCCGCCCATGGTCGGCGTCGTTGCCGGATTGACCTGGCTAGCACCGACGATGTCGTTGGCGACACCGACGGCTGCCTCGGTCTGGCCGGGATGGTTGACGGTCACAGGATAGCCGGCATGATGAGAGACGGTCGCCTCGGCGCCATGGGCTGCGGCAATGCCCTCCGCGATCCTGCTCATCTGTGCTCGGGCTGAGTCGCGTGATTCGGGCCTGAGCGTGCGGATCGTGCCGGCAAGCGTTGCGACGTCGGGGATGACATTGCTGGCCGTTCCGCCCTGCATCTTGGTGACCGACACGACCGTCGAATCGAAGGGGTCGGAGACGCGTGAGACGATCGACTGCAGCGAGGTGATGATGTGGGCGGCGATCAGCACCGGGTCGATGCCGCGATTGGGCATGGCGGCATGGCTGGAGCGGCCGCGGACGCTGATCGAAAATTCATCTGTCGCGGCCATGATCGGGCCGCTGCGGGTGGCGAATGCGCCGATGGCGATGCCCGGCATGTTGTGCATGCCGTAGACTTCGGAAATCCCAAACCGATCCATCAATCCGTCGCGCACCATTTCCCGGCCGCCGCCGCCGCCTTCTTCGGCCGGCTGGAAGATGACGACGATCGTGCCGGCGAAATTACGCGTTTCCGCCAGATATTTGGCGGCGCCGAGCAGCATGGCGGTATGGCCGTCATGGCCGCAGGCATGCATCTTGCCTGCGGTCTTCGAGGCCCAGGCCTTGCCGGAGGTTTCGGTGAGCGGCAGCGCATCCATGTCGGCGCGCAGCCCGATGGCTGGGCCAGGGCCGTTGGCGCCACGGATGACGCCGACCACGCCGGTGCGGCCGAGGCCGGTGACCACCTCGTCGACGCCGAATTCCCGGAGCTTTTTCTCGACGAAAGCCGCCGTCTTGACAGTGTCGAACAGGATTTCCGGCATCTGGTGAAGTTCGCGGCGCCAGGCGGTGATCTCGTCATGCATTTCGCTGGCGCGGTTCAGGATCGGCATCGTCTGGCACCTTCATTCATGCGGTCTGGCAGACGGAAAACAATGGCGGGGATAAAAAGCGTCTGCCATTTCCTTGCCATATAGGCTAAATAGGGGCCGGTAAAGATTTTCTTCCATGACTGGTTTGAGGCGGTTGACCCGATGAGAATGATTTTGCGGCATGCGGGCAGAACGGCGGCGACGGTGGTGCTGGGCGTGGCGCTCACCCTCGGAATCGCGGCCGAGACGATTGCCGGCCCCCATATCCTGGTCGACGTGACGACGGGCAAGGTCATTGAACATGACCAGGCGTTCCAGCGCTGGTATCCGGCTTCGCTGACCAAGCTGATGGTCACCTATACCACGTTCGACCTGCTCCGATCCGGCAAGATCACGCTTGCGACCCGGATCGTGATGAGCAAGGAGTCGGCCGGACAACCGGCGTCGAAACTCTATCTCAAGCCCGGCGATTCCATGACGCTCGACGATGCGCTGAAGGCTATGCTGACCAAGTCGGCCAATGATATCGCCTATGCCATTGCCGAGAATCTCGGTGGCGACATGCCGACTTTCGTCAACATGATGAACACCGAAGCGGTTCGTCTCGGCATGTTCTCGACCCATTTCATCAATCCCAACGGCCTGCCGGGCGACGGGCAATATACCAGCGCGCGCGATCTCGCCGTGCTGGTCATGGCGCTGCGCCGCGAATTTCCGCAATATGCCGGCTATTTCTCGCTCGAAGGCATCAAGATCGGCAAACGCCAATACGGCAACTACAACAAGCTGATCGGCCGTTTCGCCGGTGCTGACGGTATGAAAACCGGCTTCATCTGCGCCTCCGGCTACAATCAGATCTCGACGGCGACCCGCAACGGCCACACCATGCTGTCGGTGGTGCTCGGCGCCGATACGCTGATCGGCCGCTCGGATATGTCCGCGGCTTTGCTCGAAAAGGGCATGGCAACGGACGAGACCTGGAAAATGCCGCAGCTCGCCAAACTGCCGCCCTATGGTGCGACACGCGACGTCGTCGCCGATGTCAGCCAGCAGATCTGCAAGAAGAAGGGCAAGAAGGTCCGCTCCGAAGCCAATGACGATGCGGACGGTTCGAAGACCGTTTCACCTTTCTCGCTGCCGATCGATCATCCGCTCAACGTGGCGCTGATCACCATCACGCCAGCGGGCAAGACTGTCGTCGATGAGGATGACGCGGGCCAGGGCGACACAGGTGGCCAGACCCAGTATATCCCGATCCCTGAGCCGCGCCCGGTCAACTGATGGCACGCCCGGCTGAACGCATTCCGGTCTCGATCCTGACCGGCTTTCTCGGCGCCGGCAAGTCGACGCTGCTCAACCGGCTGCTCAAGGATCCGGCCATGGCCGACACGGCCGTGATCATCAACGAATTCGGCGAGGTCGGCATCGATCATCTGCTGGTCGAGTCATCCGGCGATTCGCTGGTGGAACTCTCCAATGGCTGCCTCTGCTGCACCGTGCGCGGCGAGTTGACCGACACGCTTGCCGATTTCAGCGAGCGTCTCGCCGATGGCCGCATCAAGGCGCTGAAACGGGTGGTGATCGAAACGACCGGTCTTGCCGATCCGGCGCCGGTCATCCAGTCGATCATCGGCCACCCCCAGATTTCGCTGGATTTTTCCGTCGATGGCGTGATCACGCTTGTCGATGCGGTCAATGGGTTGTCGACGCTCGACAATCATGAGGAGGCACGCCGCCAGGCAGCCGTTGCCGACCGGCTGATCATGAGCAAGAAGCGGTTGGCGAGTGCGGAGCAGATTGCCGCGCTGGCATCGAGGCTCCGGCGGCTCAATCCATTGGCCGAGGTGATCGACGGCGATTCCGAGCGCGCCAGTGCGTTCGTTACGCTGTCGGCCGGGCTCTATGATCCGGCGACAAAGATCGCCGATGTGCAGCGCTGGCTGCATGATCAAGCCGAGCATGATCATCATCACGACCATGATCATGAGGGGCATGACCATCATCACCATCATGACGATATCGACTCGTTCAGCATCGTGCATGACCGGCCGATCGACCCGGCGGCACTGGCCATGTTCGTCGATCTCCTGCGTTCGGCGCATGGCGAGAAACTGCTCAGGATGAAGGCGGTGGTGGCGCTGGCCGATGATCCGGACCGGCCGCTCGTGCTGCACGGCGTGCAATCGGTGTTCCACGCGCCGGAACGGCTGCCGCGCTGGCCGGATCCGACGGATCGCCGCACGCGGATGGTGTTGATCACCAAGGACCTGCCGCGTGATTTCGTCCAGAGCCTCTTCGACGCGTTTACCGGCACGCCGCGCATCGACCGGCCGGACCGGCAGGCGCTGGAGGACAATCCGCTGGCGATCCCCGGAATGCGGCTGTAAGGGCTTGGGCTTTACTGCAGGGGTCTGCGCGGAATGGGCTCGGACCCGCTATAGAGCCGCCAAACCCAGTCGCTGCCTGCCCGCTTGAAGATCGCCACGAGGCGGTATGCCACCGGGATGGTACGGTCAGGGTAGACGAAATCGAGACGCCCCTGCGCAAAAACCCAGGCTGTATCGTTATCGATGGTGATCGATTTATTGTCCCAGAACCAGCGCAACCGGAAGGACGCCGAGAAAAGGGCGGTTACCAGGCCCTCAAGATCCTGACGGCTGGATGCGGTCTCGCCGTCTTCCGACCCAATCAGTTGAAAGCCGTCACTCCAGAGTTCATTGACGATGGCGCTGTCTCTGTTGAACATGAGTTCGCTCGCCCTGTCGAGCTTCGCAGCAATTGCTGTCTTGTCGTCCATGCCCGCCTCCCTTGTCTCCTAACCAGAGACTAGCAGAGGGGTGCTGAAACGCAATCCTAGGCTGATTTATGCCGTCAGGCGAACTTCTCCATCCGCCTGGACATCGACGTCAAACGACGTCTTCTCCGCCGGTCGACCGAAGAGATAGCCCTGGCCTTCGGTGCAACCCCAGCCGGAGAGCAGTTCGACATCGCTCAGCTTTTCAATGCCTTCCGCGGTGCAGCGCAGGCCGAAATTGCGCGACAGCGCCAGAATGGCGTCAACCAGAACGCGGCTGTCGCGGCTGTCGGCCAGCGATTGCACGAAGGAATGGTCGATCTTGAGCTTGTCGAAGCGGCAAACGCGCAAATGGTTGAGCGTCGAATGGCCGGTGCCGAAATCGTCGAGCGCCACCGAAATGCCAGCGGCGCGCAACTGGCGGATCGTATCGCGCGCGGTTTCGAGATCGGAAACCAGCGCATTCTCCGTGACTTCGACCTCCAGGCGGCTGGCAGGGAAATCCGCGGCGGCAAGGATGTCGAGCAGTTTGCGGGACAGCGCCTTGTCACGCAGCTGCACCGGCGACAGGTTGACCGACAGCATGACATGGCTCGGCCAATGGCGTGCGACGCCGGCGGCGCGGATGAGGATGGATTCGCCGAGCTGGCTGATCATGCCGCATTCCTCGGCGACGGGAATGAATTCCGCCGGACTGATCGGGCCGCGCTCGGGATGGTTCCAGCGCGCCAGGGCTTCGTAGCCCAGGACGTCGCGGCTGGTAAGGTCGACGATCGGCTGGAAATAGGGGACGATGCTGCCGTCCTTGAGCGCCTGGCGCAGTTCCGTCTCAAGCCAATTGCGCTCCTTGACCACCTTTTCGAGCGTATCCTCGAAGAAGGCGATCTGCTGGCGGCCGGCGCGCTTGGCCTTGTAGAGCGCGATGTCGGCACGGCGCAGCGCCTCAGCGACCGAGTCGAAGTCGCCGATCATGGCGACGCCGACGGAGGTGCCGAGAACGAGGTTGGTGCTGCCATATTTGAACGGTTCGCTGACGCCCGCCAGACAGAAGCGCGCATAATGCAGCGCCTCGCCTTCGTCCTTCAGCGGCGGGGTGATCATGGCGAATTCGTCGCCGCCGAAGCGCGCAACGATGCCGCCGGGGAAATGACTTTCGATGCGGCGGGCATAGTCCACCAGCACACTGTCGCCGGCGGGATGGCCATAGACGTCGTTGACGGCTTTGAAATGATCGAGATCGACGAGAAACACGGCGCGATGTTCCGTAGCAGGCCGCTCGAATATGACGCGCTGGCCGAATTCCTCGAAACTGCGGCGGTTGGCAAGCCCGGTCAACTGGTCACGCATGGCAAGCTGCCGGGACTGGTGCTCGGCCTCGCGCTGCCTGGCAAAGGCGGTGCGCAACCTGCCATATTGCAGGAAGGCGAAGACCGTAAGGCCGAGGCTGGCAACCAGGCCCAGCGACATCAGCGAATTGAAATCGAAAACGCCGGAGCGATCGACATTGATCAAAGCAGGAGCGGACTCAACCTGACGTTCGAGGGACCGCATCTTCAAGGTCAAGCTGGAATTCGGTTCCTGCAGGACATGACGCAGACGGCCGTAGAGATCGAAGTGGTCAGCCGCTACGAAGAGACAAACGGTTAGACCGAGAACCAGGAGGTTCTGCAGCCAATACCGGCGTGCCGTCTTATGCTGTTCCAAAGTCGCGTCATCGTTACGCATGACTGATCCCGAGAGTGCTGTCCCGGAATGCTGCTTAACAATTGGCTCCTGTCAAAAAGCTTAATTTTGAATCCAATTGTAATAAAAGGCTGTACTTCCCCTGCACATGCTTAACCGAAACTAAAACCAGGTGCAGAAAAGCAAGGACAGCGAAGTCAAACGCTGCCCCTGCTCTGATCAGGATTTCAACTGAAGACGATCAGCAGGTCCTTGGCGTCGATCTGGTCGCCGGCGCGAACCAGGACTTCGGCGATCGTGCCGTCCTTTTCGGCATGCAAGGCCGTCTCCATCTTCATCGCTTCGATCGACAGAAGCACGTCACCCGCCTTGATCGTCTGGCCGGGGGCGACCGCCACGGTCGAAACGACGCCCGGCATCGGTGCGCCGATCTGGGCGGCATTGCCGGGCTCAACCTTGCGGCGGATCGCGCCATTGGAGGCACCATGCGCCCGGTCCGGCACCTTGATGCGACGCGGCTGGCCGTTGAGTTCGAAGAACACGGTGACCATGCCCTTCTGATCGAGTTCGCCCTGCGCCTGATTGAGGATGACCAGCGTCTTGCCGCGTTCGATATCGGCGAACAGTTCCTCGCCCTGCGGCAGGCCGTAGAAATAGGCATGTGTCGGCAGAACCGAAACCGGGCCGTATTGCTCGGCGGCAATGGCGAAATCGGTGAACACCTTCGGATACATGAGGTACGAGGCGAATTCGAAATCGCTGACCTTGCGTTCAAGCTTGGTCTCGATATCCAGCCGCTCCTTGTCGAGATCGGCATCCGGCAGAAGCGAGCCGGGGCGGACGGTGTAAGGCTTGTCGCCCTTCAGCGCCTTCTTCTGCAACGCGTCGGGCCAGCCCGAGGGCGGCTGGCCGAGATCGCCCTTCAGCATCGACACCACCGATTCCGGGAAGGAGATTTCCTTGCCCGGATTGACGACGTCCTCGACGGTCAGGTCCTGGCTCACCATCATCAGCGCCATGTCGCCGACCACCTTGGAGGACGGCGTCACCTTGACGATGTCGCCGAACATCTGGTTGGCATCGGCATAGGCCTGCGCGACCTTGTGCCAGCGGGTTTCGAGGCCGAGCGAGCGGGCCTGTTCCTTGAGATTGGTGAACTGGCCGCCCGGCATTTCATGCAGGTAGACCTCCGAGGCCGGGCCTTTGAGGTCGCTTTCGAAGGCCGTGTACTGAGTGCGGACATTCTCCCAATAGAAGGAGATGCGGCGGATCCATTCCGTATCCAGGCCCGGGTCACGCTCGGTGCCCTTGAGCGCCTCGACGATCGAGCCAAGGCAGGGCTGCGAGGTGTTGCCGGACAGCGCATCCATGGCCGCATCGACGGCATCGACGCCGGCTTCGACGGCGGCAAGCACGGTGGCGGCGGCAATACCCGACGTATCATGGGTATGGAAATGGATCGGCAGCGAGGTGGCCTGCTTCAATTCGCGGAACAGCACGCGTGCCGCCTGCGGCTTGAGCAGGCCGGCCATGTCCTTGACGGCGATAATGTGGGCGCCGGCTTTTTCGAGCTGCTTGGCCAGGTCGACATAGTATTTGAGATCGTATTTCGGCCGGGCGGAATTGAGGATGTCGCCCGTGTAGCAGATTGCCGCCTCGCAGAGTTTGTTCTCCTCGGCGACGGCATCCATCGACACGCGCATGTTTTCGACCCAGTTCAGGCAGTCGAAGACGCGGAACAGGTCGATGCCGCCCTTGGCCGCCTGGCGAACGAAGTACTTCACCACATTGTCGGGATAGTTCTTGTAGCCGACGCCATTGGCGCCGCGCAGCAGCATCTGCAGCAGGAAGCTCGGCGCGTTTTCACGGATCAGCGCCAGCCGTTCCCACGGGTCCTCGGTGAGGAAGCGCATAGAGACGTCGAAGGTCGCCCCGCCCCAGCATTCGAGCGACAGAAGGTTTGGCAGCGCCTTGGCATAGGTATTGGCGATGGCCGCGATATCGAAGGTACGGACGCGGGTGGCGAGCAGCGACTGGTGGCCGTCGCGCATCGTGGTGTCGGTCACCAGCACGCGCTTTTGTGCCACCATCCAGTCGGCGAATTTCTTCGGACCGAGATCATCAAGCAATTGCTTGGTACCTGGCTTGACCGTCAGATCGCAGAACGGCACTTCCGGCAGGGCGGCATCCTTCGGCGGCCGGGCGCGACCACGAGCCTCCGGATGGCCGTTGATCGTCACGTCGGCGAGATAGGTGAGCAGTTTGGTGGCGCGGTCGGCGCGCTTGACCTGCTGGAAGAGTTCCGGCGTGGTGTCGATGAAGCGGGTCGTATAGCTGTTGGTCTGGAAGGCGGGGTGAGTGATGATCGCTTCCAGGAAGGTCAGGTTGGTGGCGACGCCGCGGATGCGGAATTCGCGCAGAGCGCGGTGCATGCGGTGGATCGCCTCGATCGGCGTCGGCGCCCAGGCGGTGACCTTTTCGAGCAGCGGATCGTAGAAGCGGGTGATCACCGCGCCGGAATAGGCGGTACCGCCATCCAAGCGGATGCCAAAGCCGGTGGCGCCGCGATAGGCGGTGATGCGGCCGTAATCGGGGATGAAGTTCTGTTCCGGGTCCTCGGTGGTGATGCGGCATTGTAGCGCATGGCCGTTGAGTCGGATATCGGCCTGCTTCGGTACGCCCGATTCCGGCGTGCCGATGGCAAAACCGTCGAGGATGTGGATCTGGGCTTTGACGATGTCGATGCCGGTCACCATTTCGGTGACGGTGTGTTCGACCTGGATGCGCGGATTGACCTCGATGAAGTAGAATTTGCCGCTCTGCATATCCATCAGATATTCGACGGTGCCGGCGCCGATATAGTTGGTAGCCTCGGCGATCTTCAGCGAGTAGGAGGCGAGCTCGGCGCGCTGTTCCTCGGTGAGATAGGGCGCCGGCGCACGCTCAACGACTTTCTGATTGCGCCGTTGAACCGAACAGTCGCGTTCGAAGAGGTGCACGACATTGCCATGCGTGTCGCCCAGCACCTGGCTTTCGACATGGCGGGCGCGCTCGACCAGTTTTTCGAGGTAGACCTCATCCTTGCCGAAGGCAGCCTTGGCTTCGCGCTTGGCTTCCATCACTTCGCGCGCGAGATCCTTAGGATCTCGGATGGCGCGCATGCCGCGGCCGCCGCCGCCCCAGGACGCCTTGAGCATGACCGGATAGCCGATTTCATCTGCCATTTTGGCAACGACGTCCATGTCATCCGGCAGCGGCTCGGTGGCCGGTACGACCGGCACGCCGATCGAGATCGCCAGATTGCGGGCCGCGACCTTGTTGCCGAGCTGGACCATGGTCGCCGGCTTGGGGCCGATGAAGGTGATGCCGTTGTCTGCGCAAGCCTGAGCGAATTCGGGKCTTTCCGACAGCAGCCCGTAGCCGGGATGGATGGCATCGGCGCCCGAAAGCTTGGCGACGCGGATGACCTCGTCGATGGCGAGATAGCTTTCGATCGGGCCGAGATCACGCGCCAGATGCGGGCCACGCCCGACCTGGTAGGATTCGTCGGCCTTGAAGCGATGGAGCGCAAGTTTGTCTTCCTCGGCCCAGATAGCGACCGTTTTCAGGCCCAGTTCGTTGGCGGCACGAAAAATGCGAATGGCGATTTCTGAACGGTTGGCTACGAGGATCTTCTTGATCGGCAAGGCCGGGCTCCTGACGCTGGGGCTGGTCTGAAAACGTACGCATAATGGCCCTTCATCGCGCCCCAATCCGGGTCAAAACCCGCCTGCCGGTTGCCTGATTCCGGCAGAAATTGTGCAGAACGGCAGGACTTTTCGCATGCGCGAGCAAATCCTAGCGCGTTGCAGCAAGAAGCGCAATTTCGAATTTTGTCAGAATTGTGAATCCGCCTTCCGTCAGGAGATCAGGCCCTGACGGAAAGCCAGCGCCACCGCATGATTACGGTTGCGCGCCTTGAGCTTGGTTTGCAGGCTGGTCACGTACCAGTCGACCGTATTGGACGAAACATCGAGGATCGAGGCGATTTCCGGCGAGGTGCGGCCTTCGGCGAGATTGTTGAGCGCCTGGATCTCACGATGGGTCATGGTGATTTCCATGCCTGCGGCAACGCTGTCGGCATGCTTTTCGCCCATGAATTCCAGATAGCGGAGATAGGAACTGCGGAAGGCGGTTTCGAGCAGCGCGATTTCGACGGGGGCCAATTCGACTTCGGTCGGGCCGCCCACGGTCGTGGCGCCGATCAGGCCGTTGCGGCTGAAGACGGGGAAGATATAGCCCGATGTCAGCCCATGCGCCTTGCCATCGGCCATCATCGCCTTCATCCGGCGATAATGCGGGTTGTTGCGGTAGGCTTCGACGGCCTGCGCCCAGGAGAAACTGCGATTGGCGCGCAGGAGAAAACGGATCGTCGGGTCCATGACGATATATTTCTTCTCCACGTAACGCGCGACCCATTCCGGCGGCCAGTTGGCGGCGACGATCAGTTCGGCTGCGTTCTCGATCGGCTTGGGCTGATGAAAGACACAATAATATTTGAACCCGAACTCGTTGAGCAGGCGCTCGAGTTCGCTCGTCAGCACCTCTGTGGAAGGTGCTTCGCCAACGGCGACGAGAAAATGCATAATATCTTTGAAACGCAAATGTTGTCCCCACGACGCGAATATGGCGCCATACTGGCCCCTCGCAAATGGCGCGTCAATAACAACTTTTCATCTGACAAAATGAACTCCGGATTGCAGATTTAAAGCAACATCAGAGCATGCTCAGGACTTATTACAATTTTAACGGAATTCCAAGTTGTCGCTACGACTTGGACCTGGCTTTCCGTAAATATCGTGTTTTGCTGCGAGAAATTTAATTCACGATTCAAGATGTAAGCTTTGGATGTATATATTTATTCTGCGCTGCGATAGGAATTGCTGCAGAGATCGGGCCGCTCGCTTGCGGCGAATCGGCCCGTTTTGAATGTCAGCCCATGCGCTCGGAGGCGTAGGAGCCGGGGCTCGCCGGGAAGACGATCGTCTTGTTGCCGTTCATGAAGACGCGATTGTGGATGTGCGCGTGGACGGCACGGGCGAGCACCTGGCTCTCGACATCACGGCCGATCGAGACATAGTCGCCGGCGGACTGGGCATGGGTGATGCGGGCGACGTCCTGTTCGATGATCGGGCCTTCGTCGAGGTCGGCGGTAACATAGTGCGCCGTGGCACCGATCAGCTTCACGCCGCGCTCATAGGCCTGCTTGTAGGGATTGGCGCCCTTGAACGACGGCAGGAAGGAGTGGTGGATGTTGATGATCTTGCCCGACATTTTCTTGCAGACTTCGTCCGACAGGACCTGCATGTAGCGGGCCAGCACGATCAGTTCGGCGCCGGAGCTGACGACGACGTCCATCAGGCGCGCCTCGGCCTCAGGCTTGTTGGCCTTGGTCACATTGATGTGGTGGAATGGAATGTCGGCATTGACCACCTGCTTCTGGTAGTCGAAATGGTTGGAAACGACGCCGACGATGTCGATCGGCAGCGCGCCGATCTTCCAACGGTAGAGCAGATCGTTGAGGCAGTGGCCGAAGCGCGACACCATCAGCAGCACTTTCATCCGATGGTCGCCATCATGGAATTGGCAATCCATGTCGAAGCGCTTCTTGACCGGTTCGAAAGCCTTGGTGATCTCTTCAAGGCTGGCCCCTTCCTGGCTGGTGAAGGTGACGCGCATGAAGAACAGGCCGGTTTCAAGGTCGTCGAACTGCGAGCTGTCGATAATGTAACAACCCTTCTCCGCCAGGACCCCGGAGATGGCGGCGACGATGCCGCGCGTGGATGTGCAGGAGACGGTCAGGACATAGCTTTTCATAGGGCGCCTGTTTCTGTTGCGTTGCAATGGGATCTCCGCCCGGCATTAGACCGCGCCGCGACATCTGACAAGTGGATGTCAACGAGGCTCATGAGGGGCGATCAATGTCTTGGAGAGCCCGGATCGAGCGACATCATAGGAAAATCCGCGTGTCGCTATTTTCTGATTGCGACATGACTTTGTGCGCAGCGGCTTTTATCTTGGCCCGGAGCAACGGCGGACAGGTCAACTCATTTGTTCGATCCAAAAGCGGACTGCTTCGACCGGGTCGGGTGGGTCCATCGGATAATGCAGCGATTCATAGGTTTCGATAAGGGTCGCAAGAGCATCGAGCCGGTCGCCGTCTGCCGTACTGATCGGTGCTCCCCATAGAAGGCCGAGCTCTGCAAGTGATGCCTGATACCCCGCCTCTGTGTGGATCGGCTTCAGATCGGTCGTCATGACATCACTCTCCCATCTCAACCCGGTTTGTCCCCATAGACCTGGATCGCGGCGGCCAGCGTGGTGAAGTTTTCCCGCAGCCGCCGGTCGATGGCAATGGCCACCTCCGGGTATTCTTCCAGCATGCGCCGGAAAAGCAGGCGGCTGATGCGGATGACCTCGCTCTCGTCGACGGCTGTTGCGGTGAAATGCCGCTCCGCGTCGGCAATCATGGCGATCTCGGTGAGGATAGAGCCGGGGCCGGCCTCTCCCATTGTCCGCTCGCCGCCGGAGGGCGAATGCATGGTCAGCCGCAACCGCCCCATGGTCACGACAAAGGCGGAATCGGCTGCGGCGCCCTGGCGGAAGAGCACATGGCCCTTCTCCAGCCGGCGGCGTTCGGCCCCGAAAGCAAGCAGACGCAAATGCTCTTCCGAAAGGCCCTCGAAGATCGAAAGCTGCATGAAGAGCGTAATATCGTCCTTTAGGGCCATCTAGTCGCTTTCAGGGTATGATCTTGTAGCCGCCATTTTCGGTCACAAGGATTTCGGCGCTGGATGGGTCCTTCTCGATCTTCTGGCGAAGGCGGTAGACATGGGTTTCGAGCGTATGCGTGGTGACACCGGAATTGTAGCCCCAGACTTCTTCCAGGAGTTCGTCGCGGGTCACTGCCTTCTGGCCGGCGCGGAAGAGATAGCGGATGATGGCCGCTTCCTTCTCGGTCAGCCGGATCTTCTTGCCTTCGGCGTCGGTCAGGAGTTTTTGCGCCGGCTTGAACAGATAGGGGCCGACATTGAAGGTGGCATCCTCGCTCTGCTCATACTGACGGAGCTGCGCGCGGATGCGGGCCAGCAGCACGGCAAAGCGGAACGGCTTGGTGACATAGTCATTGGCGCCGGCTTCGAGGCCAAGGATGGTGTCGGCATCGGTGTCATGGCCGGTCAGCATGATCACCGGGCTCTTGAAGCCGCCCTTGCGCAAAAGTTTTACCGCTTCGCGGCCGTCCATGTCAGGCAGGCCGACATCCATGATCAGGAGGTCGATCTGGCCGCCGCGCGCCGCCTGTATGCCCTTCGTCGCGTTCGCCTCCTCGATCACCGAAAATTCTTCGTAAAGTCCGAGCTGTTCGACAAGGGTTTCGCGCAGGTCCTGATCGTCGTCGACCAGGAGGATTGTCCGGGCTGTCATGATGTTATTCTTCCCGTTCACATGGTGTGATGGTGATTGGTATGCCAGAATCGCCAATAAGAGCAAGGGCGTGGGCAGGTTCGGCCCCGGCTCATCAGGAAAAACGATCACATGCAAGGCAAAAGGCTGTGAAAACATGGCACTCACCGAAATTCTGGTCCGCGCAGCACCCGGAAATCCCCGCCAGGCGATCGTTCAGGCCGGCCCGTTGACATTCCGGGCGGCGCTCGGCCGCAGCGGCCGGGCATGCTTGAAACGGGAGGGCGATGGCGCCACGCCGATCGCAGCGATGCGGCTGATGTCAGGCTATTATCGTCGAGACCGAGGCGTCGGCGCATTACGAACTGATTTGGCAATGCGCCTGATTCACGAGGACATGCTGTGGTGTGATGAGAGTGGCAATGCCAATTACAATCGCCCGGTCCATGCGCCTTTTGCCGGGAGCCATGAGAGGATGAAGCGCAGGGATCATCTCTACGACATCTGCCTCGTCATGGATTGGAACATATCCAGCCGCAGGCACGGTTGCGGTTCGGCGATCTTCTTTCATCTGGCCAAGGCTGGCTACCAGCCGACGGAGGGCTGCGTGGCAATCCGCATGCGCGACATGTTGCGCTTGCTGCCGCTTCTCGGGCCGAAAACAGTGGTGAGGGTCCTATAGGGCAAACCATTTTGCTTGTCTCGAAAGACAGGCAAAAATCCTGGGAACCTTTTGAGCGGATCTGCATCCAATGGCCACTTCCGGTGCAAAGCGCGCCAGGAGCCCCGTCTGGAGGATAGGAGATCCGTCATGTTCAAAAAATTTCTCACCGCGACCGCCATGGTTGCATCGCTGGCGACCGCAGCAATCGCCGCCGATAAGCCGACCGACCCGCAGATCGCCCATATCGCCTATACGGCCGGCGAAATCGACATTGCCGCCGCCAGGCAGGCGCTCAAGAAGAGCAAGAATGCCGAAGTGCGGGATTTTGCCAAGACCATGGAGCGTGACCACAAGGCGGTGAACGAACAGGCGCTCGCGCTGCTGAAGAAGCTGAAGGTCAAGCCGGAAGACAACAATACCAGCAAGTCTCTGTCGGCCGCTGCCAAGGCTGAACTGTCAAAGCTCGCCAAGCTTCACGGCGCCGCCTTCGACAAGGCCTATGTCGACAATGAAGTCGCCTATCACAAGCAGGTCAACGGTGCGCTGGAAACGCTTCTGATCCCTTCGGCTCAGAATACCGATTTGAAATCGTTGCTGCAGACCGGTCTGACGCTGTTCAGGGAGCACCAGCAGCATGCCGAACATCTGGCATCCATGGTCAAGTAGGTTTGCCATGCGCGCCCTCTTCCGCATCCTTCYGGCGCTGGTACTTGCGGGGCTCGTGGTTGGCGACCCGGTCGGTGCGCTGGCCGCCAGTTACGACATCACGATCGCCAAGATGAAATTCGGCCCGGTGCCGGCATTGCATGTCGGCGACGTGATCGTCTGGCACAATGATGATATATTCCGTCATACCGCGACCGCGCGCGACAAGAGTTTCGATGTCGACCTGCCGCCGAAATCGCAACACAGCATGACGGTCAAGCAGGCTGGAAAGGTGGACTTTTACTGCCGTTTTCATCCGATGATGAAGGGTACGCTCGATGTTCAGCCCTAAGCCGCCGCGACGGCGCATAAATGTGTGGAGTGATCATGGTTGCTAGCCCCGCCTCTGTGCCGAGGCTCATGCCGGACATGGCAGCATTGCCTGATATCGATCTCGTCGTTCACGCCAGAACGGGCGATGAACTGGCGGTGCGCACGATCATTCGCCGGCATAACCAGCGGCTCTTCCGCTCGGCGCGCGCCATTGTCCGCAATGATACGGAGGCGGAGGATGTGGTCCAGGCGACCTATGTGCATGCCTTCACCCATCTCGCTGCCTTTCGCGGCGAGGCGCAGCTCTCCACTTGGCTCACCCGGATCGCGCTCAACGAGGCGCTGGCGCGTGTGCGACGTCGCCGCCCGACGACAGGACTTGAGGAAATCGATATGCAGGCGAAGCCGGGACATGGCGAAGTGTTGCAATTTCCCTCGTCGCTGTCGGTCGCCGATCCGGAAACCGAGCTGTCGCGCAGCGAGACGCGGCGCCTGCTCGAAAACGCCGTCGACGGGCTGCCGGACGATTTTCGTTCGATCTTCGTGCTGCGCGACATCGAGGGCATGAGCACGCAAGAGGCTGCTTCGCATCTGGGCATCAAGCCGGAGACCGCAAAGACACGTCTGCACCGCGCCCGCAAGATGATGCGGCTTGCCATTGAGAAGCAGCTTGCCGGCACATTCTCATCGCTGTTTCCGTTCGACGGCGCGCGCTGTGTCGCAATGGCGGATCGCGTCATTGCGCAGTTGCGCGACATCAAGGCAGTCTAGCTAAGCGACTTCGGCGTGACGAAACGATCGAGCGACCCGGTCTGCGGGGCGACGTCCTGCCAGCTGTCGGCCTCGAAAGACAGCACCGCAATCCCTGCAGTGGGGAATTTATCCCGCATCCGCGTGCCGGCTTCGCCGCCCAAATCCTTCATCAGCTTTTTGGCCAGTTCCTCCAGGCCTGGATTGTGGCCGACGACGATCAGTGTCCTGACTTCGGGAGGGGTGCCCTTGATGGCGTCAAGAATCCTATCCGGCTCAGCTTCGTAGATGTTGCGGGTGCTGACGGCGGGCACGGTGGCCTGCAGTGCCTTCGATGTCCTGCTCCAGGTCTCCTGGGCGCGGCGGGCTGTCGATACCAGCGCGAGGTCCGGCACCAGCTTATGCTTCTGCAGATAGACACCCATGACAGGCGCTGCTTTCTTGCCGCGGTCGGACAGTGGCCGCTCATGATCGGCCACGCCATCAGGCCATTCCGACTTGGCATGCCGGAAGAGGATGAGGCGCTTGCGCCGTTTGAGCCTGTCTGCAACAGGAATCCGAGCTCCCAGAAGAATATGTGCCGAATTGGCGGAATTTGTCGACCCGAAGGTAAAAACCGCTCCGGCCTGCCCTATATGCGAAACGGGCGTTGCCGGTCGGCACCCACTCGCCGATAGTTTTCGTCCGCTTCCTTTCTGGCGCAGCTTGTGCGCTTTCGTCAACACCTGGAGAGTTTCCCGTGGCAGATCAACCGCAAATCCGCTTTCACGACGGTCATTCCATCCCGCAGGTCGGACTTGGCGTCTGGCAGACACCCAATGATGTGGCGGTGAGCGCCGTCGAAGCGGCGCTTGCAGCCGGTTATCGGCATATCGATACCGCTGCCGCCTATCGCAACGAAGACGGTGTCGGTCGCGGCATCAAAAATTCCGGCGTCGACCGCCGCGACATCTACATCACCACCAAGCTCTGGAACGAGGACCAGGGTTTCGATTCGACGCTTCGCGCTTTCGACCGCAGCCTGAAGGAACTCGGCACCGACTATATCGATCTCTATCTCATCCATTGGCCATCGCCGCACCGCAACCTCTATCTCGAAAGCTGGAAGGCCTTTCTACGCATCAAGGAAGAGGGCAGGGCGCGCTCGATCGGCGTATCGAACTTTAATGCCGAACATCTGGAGCGGATCATCGGCGAAACCGGCGTCGTGCCCGTCATCAACCAGGTGGAACTGCATCCGGATTTCCAGCAGAAGGCGCTACGGGCCGCGCATGAAAAACACGACATCCGCACCCAATCCTGGAGCCCTCTCGGCCAGGGCCATCTGCTGACCCATCCGGCGATCGATGAGATCGCCAAGCGGACCGGCCGCACGCCGGCACAGGTGATCATCCGCTGGCATATGCAGAACGGCCTTGTGGTGATCCCGAAATCGGTGACGCCGAGCCGGATCGCGGAGAATTTCCAGGTGTTCGATTTTGCGCTCGACGACGCCGATCTGAAAGCATTGGACGCGCTCGATGCCGATGCCAACCGTATCGGCCCGAATCCCGCGACGGCGACGTTTTAAGTTCGTCCTTACGGGATCGCGGTCACGAAATGTGCCCGGATCTTGCCTTCGATCGGACCGGAGCCGAAGTGCTTTTCCAGCGCTTCGGCTGCTTTCTCGGTGATTTCCCGCAACCGCCCCGGTGCTCGAGCTTCGATCTCGCCGCTGAGCGGGCTGCCTATGCAGTAGCCTATGGCCGCATCCAAAGCCGAAGCGGCGCGGCTGAGATGATCGACGGTTTCGAACTCGACAGAGGAGAAGCCGGCCGCCGTTACGTCCGCGCTGATCTTTTCGAAATCGCAATAGCCATGCGGGGTCCGCTCCATGAAACGCGGCGGATCGTCCGGGAAAAGCTCAGTCAGCTTTGCGCCGAGGACTGAGACAAATTCATTGGTTTCAATTCTGTCCCAAACGGCGAAGATATAGCGCCCGTCCGGTCGAAGCACACGGCGGGCCTGACGGAAACCCTTGACCTTGTCGGGAAAGAACATAACACCGAACTGGCAGACCACCACGTCGAACAGGCTGTCGCCGAAGGGCAGAGCCAGCCCATCGGCCTGCTTCCAGCTGACTCGGTCATCCACGCCCCCGCGTGCGATCGCCGTATCCAGCATGGGCTGGCTAAGATCGGTGGCGATGATCCGGGCATCGGGTCCGAGGACGGCGGCCATGGCGCGGGTAACGACCCCAGTTCCCGCAGCGATCTCCAGCACGTCCTTCGGGTTCAGCTGCGCTATGCGTCGCGCCACATCCTCGGCATAGGGCACGAAGATCATCGGCACCATATATCGCTCATAATTCGCCGGCGTGTTGCCGGCGAAAGTATTGTCTGCCATGGGTCCCTCCCAGGATCGGCGCGGATTGCACCGATCCTATAGCACGGGGGACAGAAGCTTGGCTCTGCTTTTCGCTCAGCGCAGCGGCGGACCGGTGAATTCTGCAAGATCTTCAGGCAGTTTGCTGTTGCGCTAGGCGACGACAGGGAAGAACGCCTCGAAACCGCCTGGTGTTACGATGCCCGCAAACGGAGGCCAGCGCGTTGCCCGATTGCCTTGACGTTGTGTTTCACGAATGGGTAGGCGCATCCAATAAAAATGGCCGCTCTCGCGAGCGGCCATCCAGATTTCAAATTGTCAGCAGGCTTATTGCCAGCTGCGGATATCGACGAAATGGCCCGCGATCGCTGCCGCCGCCGCCATGGCCGGCGAGACCAGATGGGTGCGGCCCTTGAAACCCTGGCGTCCTTCGAAATTGCGGTTCGAGGTCGAAGCGCAGCGTTCGCCCGGCTTCAGGCGGTCGTCGTTCATGGCGAGGCACATGGAGCAGCCCGGCTCGCGCCAGTCGAAGCCGGCGGCCTTGAAGATCTTGTCGAGGCCTTCGGCTTCCGCTTGTTCCTTGACGAGGCCGGAGCCCGGCACGATCATGGCCGAGACGGTCGAGGCGACCTGCTTGCCTTCGACGACCTTGGCGACTTCGCGCAGATCCTCGATACGGCCATTGGTGCAGGAGCCGATGAAGACGCGGTCGATATTGATCTCGGTGATCGGCGTGCCCGGCTTCAGGCCCATATAGTCGAGCGCACGCCATTTCGACGTCCGCTTGTTGTCGTCCTTGATGTCGTCCGGGTTCGGCACGGCGCCCTGCACGGAGATGACGTCTTCCGGCGATGAGCCCCAAGAGACGATCGGCGGCAGGCTGGCAGCGTCGAGCACGACGACGCGGTCGTAATGGGCGCCTTCGTCGGAGTTCAACGTCTTCCAGTAGTCGAGGGCACGATCCCAAGCCTCGCCCTTCGGCGCGCGCGGCTTGTCCTTGATGTATTCAAACGTGGTTTCGTCCGGGGCGATCAGGCCGGCGCGGGCGCCACCTTCGATCGTCATGTTGCAGACGGTCATACGGCCTTCCATCGAAAGCGAACGAATCGCTTCGCCGGCAAATTCGATCACATGGCCGGTGCCGCCGGCGGTGCCGATCTCGCCGATGATCGCCAGGATGATGTCCTTGGCGGTGACATGCGGCGGCAATTTGCCGTCGACGCGCACCAGCATGTTCTTGGCCTTCTTCTGGATCAGCGTCTGGGTAGCGAGCACATGCTCGACTTCCGACGTGCCGATGCCATGCGCCAGTGCGCCGAAAGCGCCGTGCGTCGACGTGTGGCTGTCACCGCAGACGATGGTCATGCCCGGCAAGGTAAACCCCTGTTCGGGGCCGACGATATGGACGATGCCCTGGCGCTTGTCGTGCTCGGAATAATATTCGACGCCGAAATCGGCGGCATTCTTGGCCAACGCCTCGACCTGGATGCGGCTTTCCTCGTTCTTGATGCCCTGATAGCGGTCGGGCGAGGTCGGCACGTTGTGGTCGACGACGGCCAGCGTCTTTTCCGGCGCGCGGACCTTGCGGTGGGTGATGCGCAGGCCTTCGAAGGCCTGCGGGCTGGTCACTTCGTGGACGAGGTGACGGTCGATATAGAGGAGACAGGTGCCATCGGCCTGCTGGTCGACCAGATGGTCGTCCCAGATCTTGTCATAGAGTGTACGCGGTGCGCTCATGGTCTTCACCCGGATATTGCGAAGGGATTTTTGAAAAACGACAGGAAACGGCGGGCCGCCGCAAACGGACGGTCAGCGAAGCTGCGCAGTCGCCAGGCCGGAAAGCTCGGCAAAAAACCGGGCCGGCAGGCGCTTGCGGTCCTGCAGCACGAAGATGTGGTTTTTTGCCGTTTCCTCAGTCATGCGGCGGGGATTAGCATTTTTTTGATGGGGCGGCAATGGCAGTCATTGAAGCTGCGAAAGCGGATCTAAGCAGGGGATGCCGACGACGGTCGCAGCGCCCAGCATGGCAAGATCCAGGGTACAAAGCATAAAACCGCGCGCCTCGACCTTTGCGAGATGCAGGGCGTCCCCGGCGCGGAGTTTCAGCTCTTCCCTTCCCGCCAACTGAGCGGCTCTCAAAAAGTCTGACCGCTCGACGGCGATGATCGCGAAATTTTCCTCGATATAACGCTTGAAAAGCGCTTCAGCCCCTCTTCGAAGATCAGCGGAAATCTGACCCGTGCGCAGCTTAAATGCAATTGCTGAATGAAATTCCGTGATGTTCCAGTCACTGGCGACGAGGTTTTGGGGATCCTGTTGGGAAAACCAGGTTGTGATTTGCGGTGTGGCGACTTCGTTCGTGACAAGGGAAACAAAGACCGATGTGTCGAAGTATAGTTTCAATACCGGTCCTCGTCTCGCATGCGCCTGATGAATTCACCTGCCGATTCTTTTTGCAGCGGCTGCGATTGCGTGAATTCTCTTAGGGCCGTCACGTCGATCTTTGTCGGCCTCGACTGGGAGGGCTCCGCCATCATCGGCACAATCCGCGCCACCGTCTGCCCATCCCTCTCAATCAGGATTGTTTCACCCGCCTGGACTCGGGTGACCAGTTCCTCGACCTGATCCTTGATGTCGTTGATCTTGACGATGCTCATGGCGATGACCTTTCCGTTGTCGGAAAGATAGCATGTCGCCGACAGGCGCTCAATTGCTCGGCAAAGGCTGCGGCGGCGCGGGGCGCTTGATCTGTTTCGACGCCTCGATCACCAGCGGCATCAGGCCCTCGCCGCCATGATCCACGATCTCGAAGAATTCGCGGCGCATGCGCGGTTCCCAGAACTTATTGATGTGGCCGGCAACGCCCTTCACTCGGTCGGCCTCAGGTTGCGAGATGAAGAAAGTGGCGATCTGGTTCGCCATGCGTATGATCTTGCTGCCGTCATGCTGCATCGGCTGCGTCTCCTGTGTCGATCCGGTCGAAACCGGTAAAAATTTCAAAATCCTCGCCGCGCGCCAGCGCAATGAGGGTCATGCCGGCGCGATTGGCCATGTCTATCGCCAGTGCCGTCGGCGCCGAAATGCCGATCAACACGGCACTGCCGAGCTTGGCGGTCTTCTGGATCAGTTCGACCGAGAGCCGCGACGTCATGATCATCGCGCCCTCGGAACCGACAACGCCGTTGCGGGCCAGATGGCCGATCAGTTTGTCGAGTGCATTGTGGCGGCCAACATCCTCGCGGACGGCGATCAGGCCTTGGCCAGGGATATAGAAGCCGGCGGCATGCACGGCGCGGGTCTCGGCATTCAGCGGCTGGCTGGCCGATAGCGACTGCATCGCCTGCGATATATCGCCGGCAGTGAGATGCAAGCTGATCCCTGAAACGTCGGCGGCCGGCTTCAGCGCTTCTTCGATCGATTCGACGCCGCAGAGGCCACAGCCAACGGGACCGGCCTTGGCGCGGCGGCGGACGCGTAGCGCCCGATCGACATTGTCTGTGAGGCTGATCTGCAGGTCGACGCCATCAAAGGCTTCCAATACTTCGATGCCGGTGACTTCATCAAGGTTTTCGACGATACCTTCGGAGAGGGAGAAGCCGATGGCGAAATCCTCGAGATCGGCCGGAGTCGCCATCATCACGGCTTCGGTCGAGCCGCCATAGGAAAGCGCAATCGCGGCTTCCTCCGCGACCACGCGATGTGTGGAGGAGAGAACGCGATTGCGGAATGAGATTTCCGGGACGCGGCGGGAGATTGAGGTCATAGCGACCTCACTCCGCCGCTTCCAGCTTGCCCATGATCCGGCGCGAGCGCTTCGCCAGCTCGTTATAATCCTCCTGCCATTCGGACGGCCCGTTCGACGGTGAAATCTGCACCGCCGTCACCTTGTATTCCGGGCAATTGGTCGCCCAGTCGGAATAGTCGGTGGTGATGACGTTGGCCTGTGTGTCCGGATGGTGGAAGGTCGTGTAGACCACGCCGGTCGCGACCCTGTCGGTCAGCAGTGCGCGCAGCGAGGTTTCACCGGCACGCGACTGCAGGCGCACCCAGCTGCCGTCGCGAATGCCGCGCTGCTCGGCGTCGTGCGGATGGATTTCCAGCCGGTCCTCCGGATGCCAGGCGACATTGTCGGTGCGGCGGGTCTGGGCGCCGACATTATACTGGCTGAGCACGCGGCCGGTGGTGAGCAGCAGTGGGAAGCGTGGGCCGGTCTTCTCGTCGGTGGCGACATATTCGGTGCGGATGAACTTGCCTTTGCCGCGCACGAAGCCGTCGATATGCATGATCGGCGAGCCTTCGGGATGCGCTTCGTTGCAGGGCCATTGCACCGAACCCATCTTTTCAAGGTAGTCGTAGCTTACCTTGGCGAAGCTCGGCGTGGTGGCGGCGATCTCGTCCATGATCTCTGACGGATGGGCGTAGTTCCAATCGAGGCCGAAGGCGCGCGCCAGTTCCTGCGTCACTTCCCAGTCGGCATAGCCGTTCTTCGGGGTCATGACCTTGCGGACGCGGTTGATGCGGCGCTCGGCATTGGTGAAGGTGCCGTCCTTTTCGAGGAAGGTCGAGCCCGGCAGGAAGACATGGGCGTAATTGGCAGTCTCGTTGAGGAACAGATCCTGGACGACGACGCATTCCATAGCCGCAAGGCCGGCCGAGACATGCTTGGTGTCCGGATCGGACTGCAGGATGTCTTCGCCCTGGACGTAGAGCGCCTTGAACGAGCCGTCGACAGCGGCGTCCAGCATATTGGGGATACGCAGACCCGGTTCGTTGTTGAGCTCGACGCCCCAGAGCTTTTCGAAGATGGCGCGGGTGGCGTCGTCGGAAATGTGGCGGTAGCCCGGCAGTTCGTGCGGAAAGGAACCCATGTCGCAGGAGCCCTGGACATTGTTCTGGCCGCGCAGCGGGTTCACGCCGACGCCGCGGCGGCCGATATTGCCCGTCGCCATGGCAAGGTTGGCGATGGCGATGACCGTGGTCGAGCCCTGACTGTGCTCGGTGACGCCGAGACCGTAATAGATCGAGCCATTGCCGCCGCGGGCGAACAGGCGGGCGGCACCGCGGATCAGTTCCGGATCGACGCTGGTGTACTGCTGGATCGCTTCCGGGCTATGACGCTCTTCAGAGACGAATTCCGCCCAGTCCTGGAATTCGCTCCAATCGCAACGCTCGCGGATGAAAGCTTCGTCATAGAGGCCTTCGGTGACGATGACATGAGCAAGTGCGGTGACAACAGCGACATTGGTGCCCGGCTTCAGCGGCAGGTGGTAGTCGGCCTTCACATGCGCGGTCGAGACGATCTCGGTCTTGCGCGGGTCGATGACGATCAGCTTGGCGCCCTGGCGCAGCCGCTTCTTGAGACGCGAGGCGAAGACCGGGTGGCCTTCCGTCGGGTTGGCGCCGATGATGATGACGACATCGGTATCTTCGACCGAGTCGAAATCCTGCGTGCCGGCCGAGGTGCCGAACGTCTGGCCCAGGCCATAGCCGGTCGGCGAATGGCAGACGCGGGCGCAGGTATCGACATTGTTGTTGCGGAAGCCGGCGCGGATCAGCTTCTGCACCAGATAGGTTTCCTCATTGGTGCAGCGCGATGAGGTGATACCGCCGACCGAATCGCGGCCATATTGATACTGGATGCGTCGGAATTCGTTAGCCGTGTAAGTCAGCGCCTCTTCCCACGACACTTCCCGCCAAGGATCGGAGATCTTTTCGCGGATCATCGGGTTGAGGATGCGATCCTTGTGGGTGGCATAGCCCCAGGCGAAGCGGCCCTTGACGCAGGAATGGCCGCGATTGGCCTTGCCGTCCTTCCACGGCACCATGCGCACCAGTTCTTCGCCGCGCATCTCGGCCTTGAAGGAGCAGCCGACGCCGCAATAGGCGCAGGTGGTGACGGCGGAATGCTCGGGCTGGCCGATCTCGATCACCGATTTTTCCGTCAGTGTCGCCGTCGGGCAGGCCTGCACGCAGGCGCCGCAGGAGACGCATTCGGAGGCCAGGAACTCTTCGTGCATGCCGGCCGAGACGCGCGAATCGAAGCCGCGGCTCTCGATGGTCAGCGCGAACGTGCCCTGCACTTCCTCGCAGGCGCGGACGCAGCGCGAGCAGACGATGCATTTCGCCGGATCATAGGTGAAATAGGGGTTGGACTCGTCCTTCGGTGCCCATTTGAGATTGGCTTCGCCATTGCTGCGCGCCTTGACGTGATTGTCGCCCTCATAGCCATAGCGCACGTCGCGGAGGCCGACAGCTCCGGCCATGTCCTGCAATTCGCAATCGCCATTGGCAGCGCAGGTCAGGCAGTCGAGCGGATGGTCGGAAATGTAGAGCTCCATCACGCCCTTGCGGATATCCTTGAGGCGCGATGTCTGGGTATAGACCTTGATGCCCGGCGCCACCGGCGTGGTGCAAGAGGCGGGCGTGCCGTTGCGGCCCTCGATCTCCACCAGACAGAGGCGGCAGGAGCCGAAGGCATCCATCATATCGGTGGCGCAGAGCTTTGGCACTTCGATGCCCGCTTCCATCGACGCACGCATGATCGACGTGCCCTCTGGCACGGTGATCTCATTGCCGTCGATGGTGAGTGTCACCATTTTCTGGGATTTCGAAGCGGGCGTGCCGTAGTCGATTTCATGAATGAGAGACATGGGTTTACTCCGCTGCCTGAAGAGTGGCTGCCGGACGGAAATCGTCCGGGAAGTGGGTGATGGCGCTCATGACCGGATAGGGCGTGAAGCCGCCCAGCGCGCAGAGCGAGCCGAATTTCATCGTATTCGACAGGTCCTTGATCAGGGCCAGGTTTTTCTCCGGCTCGATGCCCTGCAAGATCTTGTCGATGGTCTCAACTCCGCGGATCGAGCCGATACGGCAGGGCGTGCATTTGCCGCAGGATTCGACCGCGCAGAATTCAAAGGCAAACCGCGCCTGCGCCAGCATGTCGGCGGTGTCGTCGAATACGGTGATGCCGGCATGGCCAATCAAGCCGTCCTTCGCCGCGAAAGCCTCATAGTCGAACGGCGTATCGAACAGCGAGGTTGGGAAATAGGCACCGAGCGGCCCACCGACCTGCACCGCCTTGACCGGCCGGCCGCTGGCAGTGCCGCCGCCGATATCGTTGACGATCTCGCCGAGCGTCAGACCAAAGGCCACTTCATAGAGGCCGGAATATCTGACATTGCCGGCGATCTGGATGGGGATCGTGCCGCGTGAGCGGCCCATGCCGAAATTCTTATAGAATTGCGCGCCTTTTTCCATGATCACCGGGACGGAGGCGAGCGAGATGACATTGTTGACCACGGTCGGCCGGCCGAGGAAACCTTCCAGTGCCGGCAGCGGCGGCTTGGCGCGGACGATGCCGCGCTTGCCTTCGAGCGAATTGAGCAGCGAGGTTTCCTCGCCGCAGACATAGGCGCCGGCACCGGAGCGGATTTCCATGTCGAAGGCCTTGCCCGACCCCAGCACGGAGTTACCGAGCACACCGGCGCGGCGCGCGACCCCGACCGCCTCGTTCATGATCAGAATGGCGTTCGGATATTCCGAGCGCAGGTAGACATAGCCTTTGGTCGCGCCAACCGCGATGCCGGCGATGGCCATGCCCTCGATCAGCACAAAGGGATCGCCTTCCATGATCATCCGGTCGGCAAAGGTTGCCGAGTCGCCCTCGTCGGCATTGCAGACGATATATTTCTGCGGGCCGGCGGCATCGTGAACCGTCTTCCATTTGATGCCGGTCGGGAAGCCCGCGCCGCCGCGGCCGCGCAGGCCGGAATCGGTGACCTGCTTGACCACATCGACTGGGACCATACCCAGTGCAATTTCGAGGCCATTGAGGCCACCATGTGCTCTGTAATCCTCGAGCGACAGCGGATCGGTGATGCCGCAGCGGGCGAAGGTCAGGCGCGTCTGGTTCTTGAGCCAGCTGATTTCTTCAGTCGCACCATGACAGAGCGGATGGCTTCTGCCGTCGATAAGGCCGGTATCAAGCAGGCCGGCAACATCCTCCGCTTTGACCGGGCCATAGGCGACCCGGCCTTGCGGTGTTTCCACCTCGACCAGCGTTTCCAGCCAATGCAGGCCGCGCGAGCCATTGCGGATGACTTTGGCATCGAGCTTGCGGGCGGCGATTTCCTGTTCGAAGGCCGCGGCCACCTTGTCGGCGCCGACGGAAAGGGCGGCGGAATCGCGCGGGACAAAAATCCTGACGGTCACTGGCGCACCTCCTTGATCAGAGCGGTCAGTTCCTCGGCGTCGAGGCGGCCATGCAGCTGCCCGTCGATTTCAGCCGAGGGGGCGACGGAACAGAGGCCGAGACAATAGACCGGTTCCAGCGTCACGCGGCCGTYCGGCGTCGTCTCGTTCCAGTCGAGGTCGAGCAGTTTGCGGGCATGGTCGGCAATCTCGCGGCCTCCTCTGGACTGGCAGGCCTCGGCACGACAGAGGCGCACGACATGCTGACCGGCCGGCTGTTCGCGGAATTCATGGTAAAAGGTGACGACACCATGGACCTCGGCGCGCGACAGGTTGAGCTCGCGAGCGATCAGCGGCAGTGCAGCCTGCGGCACATGACCATATTCATGCTGGATCGCGTGCAGGATCGGCAGGAGCGGGCCTTCGAGGCTTTTCAATTCGGAAACGATGGCCAGCGTGCGCTCGGCGACATCGTCTTTCACATGGACATTCATCCGGGTCTCCACCCTTGTCTCCGGCATGACCTCCGCGCGTAACAGGCAAACTGCCGGCCATCCGCATCATACCGGATTTTTCCAGGAAATTTATGGCAAAATCGGAACCCTGTCGATTTCGCATCTGCGCCGGATGATGACGTTTGGCCGAAAGAAGGTCAATAAGGGGCGTTTTGTGGAGCGATAGGAAATTTCTATCAAACGCCGAACGCAGATCTGCTGTTGTCGCTGTCGCCTGCAACCGGTATAATTCGAATTATTCGAAACTTTCGAGGATTTCGACCATGAAAGTCTCATCGGCAGAATTCATCAAGAACTACGGCACGCTGGCTGACAAGGCACTGCAGGAGCCGGTTACCATCACCCGAAATGGCCGCGATCGGCTCGTGCTGATTTCGAGCGAGGAATATCGAAGGTTGAGGGCAAGTTATCGCAGGGCTTTCCTGGCCGAGGAAATGTCCGACGAGGATCTCGCCTTGCTCGCCCAACAGCGCGTACCAGAGGAATATGCCTACCTTGACGATTTGATCAAGGATTGGAAGCCTGAAAAATGAGAATCCCGGCACCAAAGGCGGGTATGGTCATCAGCTATTCCTATCTTTGGGCTCGGGAGGCCCGCGCGGGACGGGAGGAGGGTACCAAGGACCGACCTTGTGCTATCATCCTTACGACCGAAAGCGGAGACAGAGGAACGCGTGTACAGATATTGCCCGTCACCCATTCGCCGCCTTCCAGAGATGATCTTGCAGTTGAAATACCTGCGGAAATCAAGCGTTATTTGAAACTCGACGACGAACGGTCTTGGATATTGGTCGACGAATACAATCAGTTTCTTTGGCCTGGGTATGATCTGCGAGAGGCGGGCAATTCGGAGAGCCCTGTATACGGCTTCCTGCCGCAAAGATTCTTCCTGCATCTGATCGAGTGCTTTCGTGCTCAGGCTCGCCCAGCACAAGTTGACCGCACTTAACGATCACCCCACATTCCGCGCCGCATTCAACAGTGCCGACACCAGCGGCGTGTTCGGATCGCGTTCCAGCGCCACAACGCCAACCGAATGGCTGGCTTCCGGCTCAACCAGCGGAATGACGGCCACCTCCTCCGCGAAGCCGAAGGATCGGGCGGCGTCGAGCGGCATGATCGAAGCCCAGCGGCCGGTCAGCACATGGGTGAAGAGGACGATCATCGAATTGGATTCGAGCCGTGGCTCGATTTTGGCGCCGGCTTCGCTGATATGCCGGTTGATAATGCGTCGGTTCTGCATGTCGGCGGTCAGCAGACAGAGCGGCATACGGCTCGCTTCCGCCCAGGTGATCGAACTGCGCCCAGCTGGTGCGGCGCGCTTGGCGGTGACCAGGTAATAGCGTTCTTCGATCAGTGGCACGCTGACGACACGGCCGAGAGGTTCGTTGTCGAGATAGGTGATGCCGATATCGGTCTCGAGGTTTTCGAGCTGGCTCATCACCTGCAGCGACGTGGTGGACTGGATCGAGAAGGTGACGTTCGGATGCTTCTCCTGGAAAGGCGCGGTGATCTTCGGAATCAGCGACAGTGCGGTCGGGATGGCGGCGATGCGTACATGGCCGGACAGGCCAGAGCGCGCGGCGCGCATCTCTTCCTTCATCGTGCGGGTGTCGCCGACGATGCGACGAGCCCATTCCAGCACCCGTTGTCCCTCCGGAGTCAGGCCCTGGTAGCGTGAGCCGCGATTGACCAGCATCACGCCCAATTCACCTTCGAGCTGGCGGATCGCGGCGGAAAGCGTCGGCTGGGTGATGCCGCACTCCTCCGCCGCGCGACCGAAGTGTTTTTCGCGCGCCAGCGTCAGAAAGAATTGCAGTTTGTCGATCATCAGTGTGTGCCTGGCCTCTTCATGCGCCTGATCTTGGCATCAAACTGGCGGAATTGCACTCCAACGGCGTCATGTCGTCATAGGCAAAACGAATGCCCGGCGCCGTGCTCACGACGACGCGATGCGGCGTGCGAAGAAAATCGTGCGATCACGCCAGCATGGGTGCTGTCCGCGATAATCCGGCAGAAGATTCCCCTTCATTTCTCGGCTGTCTTGGAGTAAACCGCAGCCCGCACGAAAAATCCGAAAGGTTGATCCATGGACAAGTTCACCACGCTGACCGGCATCGCCGCTCCGTATCCCGTCGTCAATATCGACACGGACATGATCATTCCGAAGGATTACCTCAAGACCATTAAGCGGACCGGTCTCGGCACGGGTCTGTTCGCCGAGGCGCGCTACAAGGAAGACGGCAGCGAAAATCCCGATTTCGTGCTCAACAAGCCGGCCTACCGGCATGCGCAGGTTCTTGTCGCCGGCGACAATTTCGGCTGTGGTTCCTCGCGCGAGCATGCGCCCTGGGCACTGCTTGATTTCGGCATCCGCTGCGTGATCTCCACCAGCTTTGCCGACATCTTCTACAACAACTGCTTCAAGAACGGCATCCTGCCGATCGTCGTGACACCGGACGAACTGGATAAGCTGCTCGACGACGCGAGCCGCGGCGCCAATGCGACGCTGACCATCGATCTCGAAGCACAGGAAATCCGCGGTCCCGACGGCGGCGTCATCAAGTTCGATCTCGATGCCTTCCGCAAGTATTGCCTGCTGAACGGCCTCGACGATATCGGCCTGACGCTGGAAAAGTCCGCGGCGATCGACGCTTTCGAGAAGACTGCGGCCGGCACTCGTCCCTGGGCCTGATCACAACTGCTTCCGGATCGGATGGTCATGGGCCATTCGATCCGCGCTCACCGTCACGGCGATCCGTTGCCGGAGAGGATTTGCGTAGCGCCATTGAGCGCAACCCTGAAGGCTTCGTCGAAATTGACGCCGCGCACGGTCCAGGCATAGGTCTTGCCATTTTCGGCCAGCCGCCATGTCGCGACCCAGCCGAGATCCTGGTCGCTCCAGGTGAGCGTTCCCGCCAAAGCTCTATCGCCCCCGGCTTTCCGAGCCACATCGGCGAGCTTGGGGGATGGGACATCCCCGTTCACATCAAGTTTGTCAACGATATCGGCAGTTGGAAATGCCAGCGCTAGCGCAAGCGGCGTTGCGGCAGTCGCAAAGGCTTCCCGCATTGCTTCATCGCGCGGATTGTCAGAAGACAGCCTAAATTTCTGTCCATTGCGCTCAACGGTGAGGAAAATGGTGAAGCGTGGACGCTTGCCAAGCCAGGGGCGACTGCCGAGTTGGGCGAGCGCCCCGTTGATCACTTGCGGGTCGTAGCGGCAGGTGAGGTCATGCGGGCGGTCATAGGTGCCCTGCTCGTCATGGATGGGGCGGCCGGCCAGACGGTCATGGTAGGAAAAGCTCCTGACGAAATCGCCGGCGTGACTGCGCAGCTTCGCCGCAGCCGGCAAGCCCGGCAGGCGGGGATCACCGGAAACACGGACAAGGACACGATCGAGGCAATCGCGGAAGCCCGGTTGCCGGTTCTCAACACCCTGGCCGGTGACGATGGCGACGGAGCTGTAGAGATCTTCGGTCTGCTCAGCCGCCGTCAGCCGCTCTGCCGGCAGCGAAAGCGCGGCGAACGCAATAAGAAACCTCAGCAAAACCATCGACACCTCCAGGATGACTGCTTGTCAAACAGTTTCGTAACCTGTTAAGAGGTTACATGAAGATTTCGAGCAATTCAATCGATGAAGTCCGTGCCTACTTTTCCCATCTCGGCCGGATGCGGATGCTGGCCGGCGATCCGGCGCTCGATTTCGCCAATACTTTTCATTGGCGCGAGGGACGGCAGGCGGATTTCATTGGAGACTACCGATCACTGGTCGAGTGGTCCTTGCCAGCGGGCTTGCTGACACAGGCCGAGGTCGCGGCACTGCTGGCGGCTGTGGGGCCGGCGCCTGAAGCGGCAGAGGCCGTTCATGCCGAAGCGATTGCATTGAGGACGAGCTGGCGAGATTGCCTGTCCAGTCGCATGGTTCATCAGGAGACCAGGGGGAGAGAAGACGATTTGGAGCGCCGGCTTGCCAAGGCGCTTGCTGATCCGGTCCTATTGATCAATGGGCTGGAAACAATGCACGTCGCTCCGGCACACTTAATGTCACTGCCTCTAATCCGGACTGCGCTGTCGATCGCGAGCCTTCAGCTGATTCCGGCCGAGCGCAGGATCGGTCGATGCGAGGGTGATCCCTGTGGTGGCTTTTTCCTCGACAACAGCCGCTCCAAGCCAAGGCGCTGGTGCTCGATGGATACCTGCGGCAACCGGGCGAAGGTGCGGGGTTTCCGAAGCCGGATGCAGGCTGAAGAGGTGAGCGCGAGGGGATGATGATCAGGCGGCGACGGTGGCTTCGATCGCCTCGATATCGTCGTCGGACAGGCCGAAATGGTGGCCGATCTCGTGGATCAGCACATGAGTGATGATGTCGCCCAAAGTCTCTTCGTTTTCGGCCCAGTAGTCGAGGATCGGCCGGCGATAGAGCGAGACGCGGTTGGGCAGCTCTCCGTTCTCGACCGAGAACCGTTCGGTCACGCCACGCCCCTCGAACAGGCCGAGCAGGTCGAAAGGCGTTTCGAGCGCCATGTCCTCAAACACGTCGTCAGAAGGGAAGTCGGAGATCTCGATGATCAGGTCTTGGCAAAGTGCCCGAAAATCCTCGGGCAGATGTCCATAGGCCTCGCGCGCCAGCTGCTCAATCGCTTCCAGCGATGGCGAGAACACGTCCCGCCACTTGTCTGTCTGGTCTATGCTCGCCATGGTCTCTCCTGTCGGGGCTTATATAAAGTGTCCGGGCGGGATTTGCGAGTGAATTTCAAGGCGTTTTCGGCAGGATGTTGAAATCGAACATCGTGCCGGCGAAAGGCTGGCGGGCATAAGTGAAGTGCCACCATTCGCGGCGATAGTTCTTGAAACCACGCACTTTCATAGCTGCGACGAGCCGTCGGCGGTTCGCCCCGGCAGCGGCGGAAACAGCGCGGGCATTGGTGAAGGCGAGTGGATCGAAGAGATCGAAGCCGGTGCCCATATCGACCGGCACGCCTTTATAGGTCATCGTCAGGTCGACCGTACTGCCGGCCGAATGCTCCGATTTGCGGCCGATATAGCCGTCGGCGATCAGGCGGTTACGCGCGACATGCGGATAGTGCGCCGGATCGGTCGGGCCGGCCTGCGACGCCCATTGAACGAAATGGTTGACCGCTTTTGCCGGGCGGTAACAATCATAGACAACGAGGCCACAACCCTCTGGCGCGAGGTCGGCCTGAACCGCTGCGAGTGCCCGCGCCGCTTTCTCGGTCAGCACGCATTCTGCGGCCTGATAGCCGGGCACAGGCGCATGGGTGAAGTTGTCGGGGCCGGCATAGCGGATGTCCTGGCGGATCGTCGGATCGATACCGGAGAGATAGACGAAGCCTTCATGCAGCTCCGCCGCGCTCGCATTCCAGACGAGCACGGCGGAAAATGTGAATGCGGTGGCCGTCCGAAGACACGCCATTACACTCTTCTGACAAGCCTTATCAGCAGGAGCAATATGATTGCGCCGATGGCGGCCGAAATAATGGAGCCGAGAATGCCGCCTCCCAGTGAAAGGCCGATGCGCGGGAAAAGAAATCCGGCGATGAAGGCGCCGACAATGCCGATGACGATATTGCCGATCAGGCCAAAGCCGTAGCCGCTCACGATCACACCGGCCAGCCAGCCGGCGATCGCACCAATGATGAGAAAGATGATAATGGCCTCAATGCCCATGATATGCTCCCTTTGCATGCCGCTCTCTTGATGCGGCGACTCCTAATGCAGGAATGGATTGTCCGTTCCCAAGCGGAAGACTACGCCAAACCGAATTGACCTGAAAGCTGGAATCCAGCGGCAATCTTATGTGCTGGTGGACACTCTTCAATCAATTGTGCCATGCCCCTGGGCCGCGCTATAGAGGATGAAGCGAAGCGGGATGCATGGGCATGGATGCGGAAAACATGAAGACGCTGGTCGTAAAGGGCCAGGAATTCGAATATTTCGAGGCCGGCACGGGCCGGCCGGTGATCTTCCTGCACGGTGCATTGGGCGATGCGCGGACGTTTGCGCCGCATGCCCAGATGCTGTCGCCGCATTATCGGGCGATCAGCTATACGCAGCGCCATTTCGGCACGCGGCCCTGGCCGGAGGCTGGTCCCTCGTTTGGAATCGAGACGCATGCCGAGGACCTGGTCGGCTTTGTCGAGGCGCTCGGCGCTGGTGCGGTTTTTCTCATCGCCTGGTCCTATGCAGGCCATGCGGCGCTGAGGGCCGCACAGCTGCGACCGGATCTCTTCCGGGCGATGTTCATCTACGAAACCGGCGTGCAGACCTTCCTGGCTGCCCCGACCGAGGTCGCCGCCTTCAAGTCTGATTCCGATGCGTTGATGGGCCCGGTGTTTGCGGCGGCTAGCGCCGGCCAGCTTGATGAGGCTGCCCGGTTGCTCGTCAATGGTTCGGCGCTGGACGACTGGTATTTCGACAGCCGCACCGAGCTGCAGATGCAGACCGAGCGCGAAAACGCGGCGATGCTGCCGAAGCTGATGGCGCAGATGCCGCCGCCCAGGATTTCCGCCGAGGACCTGGAGGCTTTGCAGGTGCCGATCACCATTGCCTGCGGCGCCAAGACCCGGCCGGCCTACAAGCTGGTCTCGGAGGTGGCAATGCGGCATGTGCCTGGCCAGCATTTCATGATACCCGGCGTCAACCATTTCTGGCCGGACGCCGAGCCGAGCGCATTCACGGATTTCCTCCGTGAATGGCTGAATGCGCAATAATCAGACGATGCCGCCGCCGAGGCCGGTAACGGCCGGCCGTTCGGCGCCAACCTTGCCGCGATAACCGGCGGCACGGTAGGTGGCGACCGGCTTGATCGCGCCGCCGCGCTCGTAGCGTGCCATGGCGAGGATCGGCTCGACATCGGTGCGGAAAGCCGTCTTCAGCGTCTCATAGGCCATCAGCGCGTCGCCGCCATTCTGGTAGCCGTCGAGCGCGCTTCTGTCGACGATCAAGGCCTGGGCATAGGCGCGGCAGACTTCCATGGCCGAGGTCATCAGGCTTTCGATCGGGTCGGTGACATTGTGGCTCTGGTCGAGCATATGGGCCGGATTGAAGCCATCCGCCTTCGACAGTTCGGCGTCTGCCAGTTCGTTGAAGACCAGGAACAGGCGGTAGGGATCGATCGAGCCGGTGTCGAGGTCGTCGTCGCCATATTTCGAATCGTTGAAATGGAAGCCGCCCAGCTTCTTGAACTGGATGAGGCGGGCGACGATCATCTCGATATTGACGTTCGGTGCATGGTGCCCGAGGTCGACAAGGCAGAAGGCTTTCGGACCGAGTTCCTGGGCAATCAGGTAGTTGCTGCCCCAGTCCTGTACCACGGTGGAATAGAAGGCCGGCTCATACATCTTGTGTTCGGTGAAGATACGCCAGTCATCCGGCAGGTGCTTGTAGATCGATTTCATCGCGTCGAGATAGCGCTCGAAGGCGCGGGTGAAATGGCTCTGGCCGGGGAAATTCGAACCGTCGCCGATCCACACCGTCAGTGCCTTGGAGCCCAGGACCTGGCCGATTTCGATGCATTCGATATTGTGGTCGATCGCCTGGCTGCGGGTGGCGCCATCGGCATGCGACAGCGAGCCGTTCTTATAGGAAAGGCGCTGCTGCGGCTGGTCCTGGAAGGTGTTGGAGTTCATGGCGTCGAAGCCGAGGCCGAGATCGTCGCCCTTCTGCTTCAGTTCCTTGAGGTCGTCGACCTTGTCCCAGGGAATGTGGAGGGAGACGGTCGGGGTGGCGCGGGTCAATTGCTGGATGACGGCGCAGTCTTCGAGCTTGTCGAAAATGTTGCGCGGTTCGCCCTGGCCGGGGAATCTCGCAAAGCGCGTGCCGCCGGTGCCGACACCCCAGGAGGGAACGGCGACGCCATAGGCCGCGACCTTGTTCTTCACCCAGTCGATATCGACGCCGCGGCGGGAGAGGACGTCGCCAAGATGGGCATAGTCGCTTTTGAGCGCCGCGATGGATTTTTCATTCTCGTCGTTGACGACGCTCTCGGAAATCATGGTCATGGTGTCCCTCCCAAATCTATGTAGCGGGTGTGGCGGCCCCCTCATCCGGTCCTTCGGACCACCTTCTCCCCGAGGGGAGAAGAGGGAGCGCGGGGCGCCCTTCCGTCCTAACGCACTGTTTTTGCTCGGCGCCTGCAGCGAATGTTGACGCCTCGTTTTTGCGTTGCTGTTTCAACGCACTCCCTCCTCTCCCCAGCGGGGAGAGGGTGGCCGAAGGCCGGGTGAGGGGGTACCCCACCCACCGACGCTTACCGCGTAAACGCCTGCGCGTTGCCCGCATCGACATTCAGAATATTGCCCGTCGACTTAGCCGAAGCCGGCGAGGCGAAGAAGAAGATGCCTTCGGCGATATCTTCCGGATAGACCGACAGTTTTAGCATGGAGCGTGAGCGGTAATGTTCTTCAAGCTCGTCGGTCGACATCTTGTAGGCCGCGGCGCGCTGTTCCTTCCACTCGCCCGTCCAGATTTTCGAGCCGCGCAGCACGGCGTCCGGATTGACGGTGTTGACGCGGATGCCCTTTTCCGCGCCTTCGAGCGCCAGGCAGCGGGCGAGGTGGATTTCCGCGGCTTTACCGGTGCAATAGGCGGCGGCATTGGGCGAGGCGGCGAGGCCGTTCTTGGAGGCGACGAAGACGATGTTGCCGCCGATTTTCTGGGTCTCGAAGACGCGGAAGGCTTCGCGCGAGACGAGGAAATAACCCTTGGCGAGGATGTCGATATTCTTGTCCCAGAGCGCCAAGGTCGTCTCGGTGACCGAAGCGGACGAGGCGAGGCCGGCATTGGAGACGAGGATGTCGAGGCCGCCAAATTCCACCACCGAATCGGCGAAACCGGCAATCACCGCATCCTCGCTGGTGACGTTGATCAACGCGGTGCGCACCTGGTCGGTGCCATAGCGCTTGGCGAAATCGCCGCTCGCTGCCTCTAGTGCACCAGTGTCGATGTCGGCAAGCACGACGCAGGCGCCTTCCCTGAGGAAACGCTCGGCCGTGGCCTTGCCGATGCCGCCGGCGCCGCCGGTGATCAGCGCAACCTTGCCGGCCAGCGTCTTCGGCTTCGGCATGCGCTGTAGCTTTGCCTCTTCGAGCAGCCAGTATTCGATATCGAAAGCCTCCTGCTCCGGTAGGCCCATATAGGTCGAGACGGAGGACGAGCCGCGCATGACATTGATGGCGTTGACGTAGAATTCGCCGGAGATGCGGGCAGTGGCCTTGTCCTTGGCGAAGGTGATCATGCCGACGCCGGGGATCAGGTAAACGACGGCGTTGGGATCGCGGATGGCGGGCGAATTCGGGTGCTTGCAGCGCTCGTAATAGGCCGCATAGTCGTCGCGATAGGCGGAAATCGCCGCATCGAGGCCGGCAAGCGTGCCCGCGAGGTCCGGATTGGCGGGGTCAAAATCGACGACCAGCGGCCGGATCTTGGTGCGCAGGAAATGGTCGGGGCAGGACGTGCCGAGGGCTGCCAAGGGCTCCAGATTGTTGGAGGAGACGAATTCCAGCACCGCGGCGCTGTCGTCGAAATGGCCGATCTTCGGCTCGGAGGCGGAGATTTTGCCGCGGATGACAGGCATCAGCGCGCCGGCGATACGGCGGCGCTCCGCAGCGTCGAGCGGGCGATGCTTGTCGCCGCCGAAGACCGAGCCATGAATGTTCTTCTCGAACCAGTCGATCGCACGGTTGATAATCTCGATCGTGGTCAGGTAGCTCTCTTCTGCAGTGTCGCCCCAGGTGAACAGGCCGTGGCTTTCCAGCACGACGCCGCGCGCGGTCGGGTTTTCCGCGCAAAATTTGCCGAGCCATAGGCCCAATTCGTAGCCCGGACGCTTCCACGGCAGCCAGCCGATCTCGCCGCCGAAGATCTGCTGGGTCAATTCCTTGGAATTCTTGGAGGCAGCAATGGCAATGATCGCATCCGGGTGCATGTGGTCGACATGGGTCTTCGGCACATAGGCGTGCAGTGGCGTGTCGATCGAGGCAGCGCGGGGATTGAGGTTGAACGTGCAGTGCGGCAGGTAATCGACCATCTCGTCTTCGAATTCGACGCCGCGATAGACATTCTTCAGCGCCCGGAGCTTGTCCATGTAGAGGGTAGCGAAACCGTCGCGCTTGATCGAGCCGACATCGCCGCCGGAACCCTTGACCCACATGACTTCGACCATTCCACCAGTCAGCGGATCTTTCTCCATGATCTTGGATGAAGTATTGCCGCCGCCATAATTGGTGATGCGCTTGTCGGAGCCGAGCAGGTTGGAGCGATAGATCAGCCGCTCGGCTTCGCTCATGCCCTCGGCTTTCGCCTTGTCCCACAGGTTTGCGAGGCGCGAGCCCTTCGTTTCTTCCGCCATGATGTCCTCCCGGCACGTTCTCGTCTGCGCGATCAGCGCAATAGCATATTTGCGGCCAGATCACACGGATTAACCGCTCCTGTCAATCATAAATGATCATTTCCGATCATATTGCGTCGCACAATGAAATATTTTGATTAAACATGATTGACACTGCGTGAGTTTGATGGAAGCATGAAGTCTATCGGGAGGGATCATGCACGAGAAAGAGCGCCATCGGATCATCATGTCAGCGGTTCAGGAGAAGCCGGTTGTCACCGTGCCTGAACTTGTCGAGCTGACGGATAGTTCGGAAGCCACGATAAGGCGGGATATTGCCGCACTTCACGTGCAGAAGAAGCTGCGCCGGGTGCGCGGTGGCGCCGAGGCGCTGCATCCGCCGCAATTCGTCGGTCTGGCCGGCCGGCCGTTCTCGGTCAACGAAACGATCAATATCCGTCAGAAACAATCGATTGCGCGCGAAGCGGTCAAGCTCTGCAGCGATGGCGATGCAATCATCGTCAATGGCGGCACGACGACCTATCAGATGGTGCATTTCCTGGTGAACCGGCGCCTGCAGGTGTTCACCAATTCATTCCCGATCGCCGAACACCTGCTCAAGCACTCCAAGAACACGGTGATGCYGTCGGGCGGGGTGATTTATCGCGAGCAGAACATAATTCTGTCGCCGTTCGAAAACGATGTGACGCGCAATTTCTACGCCCAGCGGATGTTCATGGGTGCGCAGGGCATCGGCGCTCTCGGCCTGATGGAGGCCGATCCGCTGTTGATCCAGGCGGAGCAGAAGCTGATCGACCAGGCGGACGATCTCGTCGTGCTGGTCGACTCGTCGAAATTCGCCAAGCGCTCCAGCCTCATTCTCTGCGGGCTGAAGCGCATCGCCACCATCATCACCGATTCCGGCATCGAGGACAGGCATGCCTCGATGCTCGAAGCCGCCGGCGTCAACCTGATTGTCGCAGGCGTGGAAGACATGAAAAGCGAGAAATCGTCCGCCTGAACCTCGAGGGGAGGGGCGGGGAGTTTGTTTTACCCAAGGGAGGAAATCATGGGTGTTGCGAAGAAACTACTGTTTACGGCCGCAGTGTCGGTGGCGTTGATCGCCAACGTCGCACATGCGGAACACAAGAAGATCGCGCTGGTGGTCAAGGCGCTCGGCATCGGCTTCTTCGATGCAGCCCATAAGGGTGCCGAAGAAGCTGCCAAGCAGCTCGGCGATGTCGACATCATCTATACTGGCCCGACCGACACGACGGCCGAAGGCCAGATCGAAGTGATCAATTCGCTGATCGCCCAGAAGGTCGACGCCATCGAAATCTCGGCCAATGACAAGGACGCGCTGGTACCGGTGCTGAAGAAGGCGATGCAGCGCGGCATCACCGTCATTTCCTTCGACTCCGGTGTGGCCCCGGGTGGCCGGCTGATGCAGCTCAATCCGTCGTCGAATTCGCTGATCGGCAATATGTGCGTCAAGATGGCCGCCGATAACCTGCCGGGTGGTAAGGGCGATGTCGCCATTCTTTCGGCGACTGCGACCGCCACGAACCAGAACACCTGGATCGGGGAAATGAAGAAGGTCCTGCCGAAATATCCGGGCGTCAACATCGTCACGACCGTCTATGGCGACGACAAGACCGACAAGTCCTACACGGAAACGCAAGGTCTGATCAAAGCCTATCCAAACCTCAAGGCAATCATCGCGCCGACCTCCGTCGGTGTCGTGGCTGCGGCCCAGGCGGTTGAAGACGCCGGCCTGGTCGGCAAGATCAACGTCACGGGCCTCGGCCTGCCGTCCGAAATGGCCGGCCATGTGAAGACCGGTGCGTCCAAGTCGTTCGCGATCTGGAACCCGATCGACCTCGGCTACGCCGCGACGATGATCTCCTATAACCTGATGACGAAGAAGGCCGAAGCCAAGCCAGGCGCCGAAATCGACATGGGCCGCATGGGCAAGGTCAAGCTTGACGACAATACCGAAGGCGCCATGGCCGATCCGTTCGTCTACGACAAGTCCAATGTCGAGAAGTTCGCAAAGATTTTCTGATCTGCGACGCGAAATCGGCGGGGACGGTGCTGCGGGCTCCCTCTTCTCCCCTCGGGGAGAAGGTGGCCCGCAGGGCCGGATGAGGGGGCTGTCGCACTCGGGGCGCCCCCTCATCGCCTCGCTACGCTCGGCACTTCTCCCCGACGGGGAGAAGAGGGAGATCGCGGCGATGCCACATCCCACTACTGATGGCGTTTTCGCCTGAACACTCTGGCTGTTAGAAATTCAATGGACGCAATGACCACCCAACAGGCATCCACGATCAGGCTCGAGGGGATTTCGAAATCCTTCCCCGGCGTGAAAGCGCTGTCGGGCGTTGCGCTCGGCCTTTATCCCGGCCAAGTGACGGCGCTTGTCGGTGAAAACGGCGCCGGCAAGTCGACGCTGGTCAAGGTGCTGACCGGCATCTACCAGCCTGATGAAGGCGCCATCTATCTCGGCCGTGAGCAGACTATATTTCCGAGCGCTTATGCGGCTCTGAAGGCCGGCATCACCGCCATCCATCAGGAAACTGTGCTGTTCGATGAGCTTTCGGTCGCCGAAAACATCTTTATCGGCCATGCGCCACGCGGCCGTTTTGGACTGATCGACTGGAACGTGATGTATGCCAAGGCGCGCGAGCTGCTGAAGCGTGCCGGCGCCGACATCGATCCGAAAATGCGGCTGCGTGATCTGTCGATCGCCTCGCGCCATCTCGTCGCCATCGCCAGGGCGCTGTCGGTCGACGCGCGCGTGGTGATCATGGACGAGCCGACGGCGGCTCTGTCGCACAAGGAAATCGGCGAACTCTATGAACTGGTCGAGCGCCTGAAGGCCGATGGCAAGGCGATCCTGTTCATCTCGCACAAATTCGATGAAATTTTCCGTATCGCCGACCGCTACACCGTGTTTCGCGACGGCCAGATGATCGGTGAGGGACTGATTGCCGAAACTAGCCGTGATGCGTTGGTGCGGATGATGGTCGGCCGCGATATCGGCCAGGTTTTTCCGAAGAAGGAGGTCACGCCCGGCCCGCCGGTGCTGACCGTTTCCGGCTATTGCCATCCGACCGAATTCGACTCCATCGGCTTCGAATTGCGGCAAGGCGAAATTCTCGGCTTTTATGGGCTGATCGGCGCCGGCCGCTCGGAATTCATGCAGGCGCTGTTCGGCATTACCAAGCCGTCCAAGGGCGCGATCAAGATCGATGGCGAAGTGGCGGTGATCCGCACGCCGTCCGAAGCGGTGGCCAAGGGCATCGTCTATGTGCCGGAAGAGCGCGGCCGGCAGGGCGCGATCACAGCTATGCCGATCTTCCAGAACGTCACCCTGCCGTCGCTGCCGAAGACGTCGCGCTCCGGCTTTCTGCGGCTGGCGGAAGAATTCAAGCTGGCGCGTGAATATACATCGCGGCTCGACCTGCGCGCCGCCTCGCTCGACCAGCCGGTCGGCACGCTGTCCGGCGGCAACCAGCAGAAGGTGGTCATCGCCAAATGGCTGGCGACCAAGCCGAAGGTGATCATCCTCGATGAGCCGACCAAGGGCATCGACATCGGCTCGAAAGCCGCCGTGCACGAATTCATGAGCGAACTGGCTGCCCAGGGCCTGTCGGTGATCATGGTCTCCTCGGAAATCCCAGAAATTCTCGGCATGTCGGATCGCGTCATCGTCATGCGCGAGGGCCGCATCGTCGGCGAATTTTTACGCGCGGGCCTGACGGCGGAGACCCTGGTGCGTGCCGCCGCCGGCATTGGAGACGCGGCATGAAGACATTGTTCCGACATCGCGAGATCCAGCTGCTCGCGGCAATCGTTGCGTTGACGCTGATCATCGCCGCGCGTTTTCCAATCTTCCTCACGCCCTCCAGTCTTGGCAGCGTCTACACCGACACGTCGATCCTGATCATCCTGGCCCTCGGCCAGATGACGGTGATCCTGACGAAATGCGTCGATCTCTCGACATCCGCCGTGCTGGCGCTCTGCGGCATGATCGCAGCGATGCTCAACAGCATGTATCCGGATATTCCGGTGATCCTGCTGGTGCTGTTCGTCGTCGTGGTTGGCGGCCTGCTCGGCGCGATCAACGGCCTGCTGGTCTGGAAACTGGATATGCCGCCGATCGTCGTCACGCTCGGCACGATGACGGTATTCCGTGGCGTCATCTTCCTGCTTACCAACGGCAAGTGGATCAATGCGCATCAGATGAGCGACGCGTTCAAGGCACTGCCGCGCGACACTTTTATTGGCATTCCGGTGCTGAGCTGGGCGTCGATCATCGTCATCGCCATCATGTTCACAGCCCTTGGCCGTACGGCGCTCGGCCGCTCCTTCTTTGCTGTCGGGGGCAATTCCAATGCCGCTGTTTATGCCGGCATCGATCCGGGCCGGACGCGCTTCGTCGCCTTCGTGATCTCCGGCGCGCTCTCGGGTCTCGCCGGCTATCTCTGGATTTCGCGCTATGCCGTCGCCTATGTCGATATCGCGCTCGGCTTCGAACTCGACGTCGTCGCGGCCTGTGTCATCGGCGGCGTGTCGATCGCCGGCGGTATCGGCTCGGTGCCCGGGGCGGTGCTCGGTGCGCTCTTCCTCGGCATCATCAAGAATGCGCTGCCGGTAATCAATGTCTCGCCTTTCTGGCAACTTGCCATCTCCGGCACGGTGATCATCATCGCCGTGGCCTTCAATGCCCGGGCCGAGCGCAAGAAGGGCCGCGTAATCCTCAAACGGGCCGAGGTGACGGCATGAGCACGGTGACCACACGTCAGATTCCCGATCGCCTGCGCGGCGGCTTCGAACGAGCGCTGAAGAGCTGGGAAAGCCTGCTCCTCGCCGTCGCCGTGGTGATCTTCATCGTCAACTCCTTCGCCTCGCCCTATTTCCTCGACCCGTACAACCTCTCAGACGCGACCTATAATTTCACCGAGAAGGCGCTCGTGGCGCTCGCCATGGCGCTGGTGATCATTTCCGGCGAGATCGATCTCTCCGTCGCCTCGATCATCGCACTCTCCTCGACGCTGATGGGTGCGGCACTGAAGATGGGCGCCGGGCCCTATGAGCTGGTTGTCGTCGGCATCGTCGTCGGCGCGCTTTGCGGCATGGTCAATGGCTGGCTGGTAACTGGTCTCGGTCTGCCGTCGATCGTCGTCACCATCGGCACGATGAGCCTGTTTCGCGGCATCTCCTACATCATCCTCGGCGACCAGGCTTTTACCGGCTATCCGGACGATTTTTCCTGGTTCGGCCAGGGCTATGTCTGGTACGTCTTCACCTTCGAACTGGTGCTGTTCATTGTGATGGCGATCCTGTTCCATATCCTGCTCCATCGCACGAGTTTCGGCCGGCTGGTCTTCTCCATCGGCAACAACCAGACGGCGGCTTTGTTTTCCGGCGTCAAGGTTGGGCGGATCAAGTTCATCCTGTTCATGCTGACAGGACTGATGTCCGGGGTTGCCGCCGTCTGCCTGACGGCCCGGCTCGGTTCGACGCGGCCGTCGATCGCGACTGGCTTGGAACTGGAGGCGATCACCATGGTCGTGCTCGGCGGTGTCAACATCAATGGCGGCTCGGGCAGCATTCTCGGCGTGGTGCTGGCGGCGCTGATTGTCGGCCTCGTCACCTTCGGGCTTGGCCTGCTCAATGTGCCGGGCATCGTCATGTCGATCTTCACCGGCCTGCTGCTGATCCTGGTGATTGCAATCCCCGTCATTCTCGGCAAGATCAGCCGCAAGAGAAGAATGGCGTGAGGGGAGGACGCATGCCCGAGATCCGCACTATCGCGGTGATCGATATCGGCAAGACCAATGCCAAGGTCACCCGATTCGACATGACGACGCATCATGAGGCCGATGCCTTCACCTTCGCCAATGAGGTCATCCGCACGCCGCCCTATCCGCACTACGATATCGAGGGCATGTGGGCGTTCATTCTCGATTCGCTGAGCCGGATTCAAGCGTCCACGCCCATCGATGCCATTTCGATCACCGCCCATGGCGCGTCGATCACACTCGTCGATGCGGAGGGCAATCTGGCATTGCCGGTGCTGGATTACGAGTTTGATGGGCCGGATTCTCTCACGACCGACTATGACGCGGTGCGTCCGCACTTCGACGAAACCGGTTCGCCGCGGCTGGTTTGCGGGCTCAATGTCGGCGTGCAGCTGTTCTGGCAGCAGAAGACATTTCCGACTGAGTTCGCCCGCACGACCTCGATCATTCCCTATCCGCAATATTGGGCCTTCCGTTTGACGGGCGTGCGAGCGACGGAAATGACCTCGATCGGTGCGCATACCGATCTCTGGAATCCATGGACGCGTGATTATACTTCGCTGGTCGGGCAAATGGGCTGGAGTAGCCTGATGCCGCCGATGTCGAGCGCCTTCGATGCGCTCGGCACGCTGAAACCGGAAATCGCCGCTAGGACCGGCCTATCGCCCGAAACGCTGGTCTTCGGCGGCTTGCACGATTCCAATGCATCACTGCTGACCCATCTCAAATCCCGCGCCGCCCCTTTCTCGGTCGTCTCGACCGGCACCTGGGTGATCTGCTTCTCGGTTGGCGGCAAGAATGTGAAGCTCGACGAAGCGCGCGACACGCTGGTCAATGTCAACGCTTATGGCGATCCCGTTCCCTCCGCCCGCTTCATGGGCGGCCGCCTGTTCCAGATGCTGAAGGCGGATGGCAAGGCCGAGATTTCACCTGCCGATCGCGACCGGGTGTTCGGCGAGGGCATTATGCTCCTGCCGTCGATTCCGGAGGATTCGGGGCCGTTTACCGGCCGCAAGGGCGGCTGGGTCGGCGATCCCTCAAAGCTCTCGCCTGGAGGCTATCTGCTGGCCGTGTCGCTGCATCTCGGCATGATGACCGGCACATCGCTCGAACTGATCGGCGCCGATGGGCCCGTCATCGTCGAGGGACCGTTTGCGCAGAACCGGACTTTCCTGGAAACGCTGGCCGTGATGACCGGCCGCGAGATCGTCACCGGCGGCGCGGGGCTGACGGGCACGAGCTCCGGCGCCGCCTGCCTGACGCTCGGCCGCGATGCCCGGATCGACACAGGCGCAGACGTCGTGACGCTGTCGCCCGATCCGCGGATCATGGATTATGTCGTCCGCTGGCAAGCGGCAATCGGCAAGGTCTAGGCGGGCGGGCCAGCCTCATTCCCGCTCCTCCTGCTCGTCACTTTCCAGCTTCTTCCGGAGTGACAAGAGCACTCTTTGTGCCGTTTCAATGTCCTCAAGGGAAAGCCCCTCTGCCAGCGCATTGACCTTCGGCTCGTAGAGGCGAAGGGCAGCGTCGAATGTCTGCCGCCCCTTCTCCGTCAGCACGACGAGCTGCGCCCGCCGATGATGCGGATTGGGCTCGAACGCGACCAACCCCTCCTCTGCCAGATCATTGACGATGCGCTGGACGTTCTGGCGGTTGGCGCCGAGGTCACGCGCGAGCCAGGCAACGGGTTGTGGACGCTCTGTGGCCGAGATGGCGCCGAGGATCTGCCAGCGGGCGCTGGTCAGCCCAAGTGGTGCAACAAGCCTGTCACCCCAGGTCAAAGTGAGATTGTTGGCCCGGAAGAGGGAGAGAATAAGGGCGGTCAAGGCATCGCTTGCGGGTGTTCGCATCACATTGTCCAATTGTCATCAAGAAATCCAATTGACATTATAGTGTCAATTATCTACGTACTCATCATACCCGATTGACATCATAATGCCATAGCGAACGGAGATCCCAATGTCTAATATGCATCCCCTCGACCCAGCCTTCCCGATCGACCGCCAGTTAGAGGTCGAAGCGACCAACGTCGTGCTCGTCAATGTCTTCACTCTCGATGCGGCAGATGAACAAGCTTTCCTGCTGGCCTGGCAGGATGATGCAGCGCTGATGAAGCGCCAGCCCGGCTTCATCTCGACGCAATTGCATCGCGCGATCGGCCCGAGCCCGACCTATCTCAACTATGCTGTCTGGCAATCGACGGCCGATTTTCGTGCTGCCTTCACCAGTCCGGAGTTCAGGGCAAAACTCTCAGCCTATCCGGCTTCGGCCAAGGCCTCTCCGCACCTGTTCCAAAAGGCTGCGGTTCCCGGCATCTGAGTCGCTTGATCAAAAGGTTGTGGGCACTATGACCAAGCTCATCCACCCGATCGCCGGCGCAATCGCGCTACTGACGATTGTGATTTTCTGGCTGTCGACCGCGGCCAGTGAGTTGTTCGGTTCCGAGGCCGATATTATCACCGTCAAGACAGCCCTGCCCTGGGGTTTCCTCATCCTGGTTCCGGCAATGGCGGCGGTCGGAGGCACGGGCTTTGCCCTCGCCAAGGGTCGGCAAGCCGGGCTGGTCGGCGTCAAGGTCCGACGCATGCCGTTGATTGTGCTCAATGGTGCCTTGATCCTTATTCCGGCGGCGCTCTTCCTTGCATCGAAGGCGCGAGCCGTTGAATTCGACCCCGCCTTCTATGCGGTCCAGGCGATCGAACTCTTGGCTGGTGCCACGAACATCGTCCTGCTTGGGCTTAACATGCGCGATGGCCTGAAGATGAAGGGCCGACTCCGCCGCCGGCCGGCTTGATCCGGATCGTCGCGATGTGCGGTTTCGCGATGGTGAATGGCCGATCGCGAGGCGGCCGTTCGATAGGCTCTACTGCTCCGAGAGCTTCATCTCCGGATCATAGTCCTTCCCCACAACCTCTTTCACCACAGCCTGTCCAGCCATCATCAGCTTGGTGTCGGCATTATAGGCATAGGTCGGCGACCCCTCTAATACCCAGCCTTTGTTGAGCGCGGCGGAGACCTTGTGGCAGAAGGAAGCGTCGTCCGGGCCGGTGAGGAAGCGGTAGAGTTTCATGCGTTTGTCCTTGCTTTGATTGCCTCGACCCTGGCCATCAGCGCCAGGGCTTGTTGGTAATGCAGCCGCTCGACCATCTTGCCGTCGATCGATGTGGCATTCAGCCCCGCAGCTTCGGGGCTGGAGAAGGCGGCGATGATTGCTTCCGCTTCCGCGACTTCTTCAGGCAACGGCCGGAAATGCCGGTTCGCTGCCTCGATCTGCGCCGGATGGATCAGCATCTTGCCGTCGAAGCCCATGGCGCGGCCTTGGGCGCATTCGGCCTCGAAGGGGGCAAGGTCGCGGAAATCATTGGAGACGGAATCGAGCACCGTCAGCCCAAAGGCGCCGGCGGCGAGCACTGTCTGCATCAGCCAGGGCATGACGAAGCGGCGTTCCGGGTCCGGCGGGACGCCCGTGTCTTTCCTCAGATCGTTGAGGCCGACCACGAGGCAATCAAGCCGACCGCCGGCTGTCCTGCCGGTTTCGGCGATCGGTCCCGCATTGAGGATGGCGAGCGGTGTCTCCATCATCGCCCAGATGCGCAGGCTCTCCGGTGCTTCGCTATCGGCAAGGACGCCGGCGAGTTCGAGGATATCGTCTGCCGTCTTGACCTTGGGCAGCAGCACGGCATCCGGCTGGCAATCCATGACCAGGCTGAGGTCGTCCGTATAGTGCGGCGATGAGATGTCATTGACGCGGATGATGATCTCGCGATCCCTCAGCGGCCTTTCGGCGAGGAAATTGCGGATGTTGCGGCGCCCGTCTTCCTTGGCGCTCTCGGCGACAGAGTCCTCAAGGTCTAGGATCACCCCGTCCATCGCCAGCGACGGCAGTTTGGCGATGGCTCTTTCGTTGGAAGCGGGCAGGCTGAGGATGGAGCGGTGCAGCAGTGTCATTTTCGGGTCATAGCATTGTTTTGGAGCCGTTATGGCGCGACTTTCGCCTTATTTCAAGAATATGTGAAACTCTGTATCGAGGTATGCCTTGCATTTGAGGGGAAACTGCCCCACATTAAAAATGTTAAAAAATGGTGGTTGCCATGAGAAGTGTACGTTCTTTTCTACTGACACTCGCCGGCCTGACCTTCGTGGCCGTGGCCGCGCTGTTTACCGCTTCGATCGGCCTGGCGATTGCCGGCGCGGTTTCGGTGCTGTTGCTCGGCCAGTGGCTGTCGAGCCTGCTCTCGGACAAACCGGCGCCGGTGCGTGCCTATGCCCGCGCACGGACACGCCGCGAACAGGACCAGATGCGCGTCTGGAACGACGGCAAGGGCACGATTATCGACATGTGATGAGGCGGCCGGGCGTGAGCCTTGGCCGATCGGAAGGCGGACGATTCGTTCCGCCTTTTTTGTTGCCCTGAATTTCCTCCGACAGTATCGTCACCGCGCATTTCCCGAAGAGCAGGCCGCATGCAGTTTACCGGTACCGAGCACTATATCGCCGACAAGGACCTGATGATCGCTGTCAACGCCGCGATCCGGCTGGAGCGGCCGCTTCTGGTCAAGGGCGAACCGGGTACCGGCAAGACGGAACTGGCGCGGCAGGTGGCGGCCGGTCTTGGGTTGAAGCTGATCGAATGGAACATCAAGTCCACCACCAAGGCGCAGCAGGGGCTTTACGAATATGACGCCGTCTCGCGCCTGCGTGACAGCCAGTTGGGCGACGAGCGGGTGCACGACATTTCCAACTATATCCGCCGCGGCAAACTCTGGGATGCATTCGAGGCCGATCAGAAAATCGTTCTCTTGATCGACGAGATCGACAAAGCTGACATCGAATTTCCCAACGACCTGCTGCAGGAACTCGACCGCATGGAGTTCCATGTCTACGAAACCGGTAAGATGGTCCGGGCCAAGGTGCGGCCGATCGTCATCATTACCTCCAACAATGAGAAGGAACTGCCGGACGCCTTCCTGCGCCGCTGTTTCTTCCACTATATCCGCTTTCCTGATGCCGACATGCTGGGCCGGATTGTCGAGGTGCATTATCCCGGCATCAAGCAGCGGCTGTTGTCGCAGGCGCTGACCCGCTTCTTCGAGATCCGCGAGACGCCGGGGTTGAAGAAGAAGCCTTCGACTTCTGAAGCGCTCGATTGGATCCGTCTGCTGGTCGCCGACGATGTCGAGCCCGAGACGCTGGCCGCGAGCGACGAGAACGCACTGCCCAAGCTGCACGGCGCACTGCTCAAGAACGAGCAGGATGTGCATCTTTTCGAACGCCTGGCCTTCATGGCGCGCAGGGAGATGCGATAGGGCGCGGTGCCCTGAGCAAGCTTCGCGTCCGTAAACGCCTGCTTTCCACCCGATTGATATTTCCCGTCACCCGGTATAAGAGAAAGACCGTGGTGATTTGCCGGCCGGCTTGCAGCCACGTTAAACAACTCGCTAAATGGGCCACCGCGTATACGGGGACCGGCGAATTGTATTTCGAGCCGGTGTTATGGAGTTCCCCGATGCCGATCAAGATTCCTGATCAATTGCCTGCATTCCAGACCCTGCTGTCCGAAGGCGTTTCGGTGATGACCGATTCCGTCGCCATCCGGCAGGACATCCGCCCACTGCAGATCGGCCTGCTCAATCTCATGCCCAACAAGATCAAAACCGAGATCCAGATCGCCCGGCTGGTCGGCGCCTCGCCGCTGCAGGTCGAGCTGACGCTGGTGCGCATCGGCGGACACAAGTCCAAGAACACGTCGGAAGAACATCTGCTGTCCTTCTACAAGACCTGGGACGAGGTGAAGGATCGCAAGTTCGACGGCTTCATCATCACTGGCGCGCCGGTCGAGATGCTGGATTATGAGGACGTCACTTATTGGGACGAGCTGACGCAGATTTTTGAATGGACGACGACCAATGTCCATTCGACGCTCAACATTTGTTGGGGCGCGATGGCGGCGGTCTACCACTTCCACAATGTGCCGAAATATACGCTGTCGGAAAAGGCTTTCGGGGTCTATCAGCACCGCAATCTCAACCCGACCTCGCCCTATCTGCTCGGTTTCTCTGACGATTTCGCCGTGCCGGTATCGCGTTGGACCGAGGTGCTGCGCAAGGACATCGATCCGGGATTGGGTCTCGAAGTGCTGATGACCTCGGCCGATACCGGCCTCTGCCTCATCGCCGAGAAGAAGGGCAACCGGCTCTATATGTTCAATCATGTCGAATATGACTCGACCTCGTTGGCCGACGAATATTTCCGCGACCAGTCGGCCGGCGTGCCGATCAAGATGCCGGCGAATTATTTCCCGCACAATGACGAGACCCAGATTCCGCTCAACCGCTGGCGCAGTCATGCGCATCTGTTGTTCGGCAACTGGATCAACCAGGTCTACCAGACGACACCGTTCGTGCTGGAAAAGATCGGCGAAGAGGAGCGGCTGGAAGAGCGCAGGGTGGCGTAAGCAATGTTCCTTCCCTTCTTCCTCGAACTCAAGGCGGCGAAAATCCCGGTGACGCTCCGGGAATTCTTGACGCTGATGGAGGGGGTGGAGGCGCATATTGCCGACTACGATGTCGAAGCTTTTTACTATCTGGCGCGGGCGTCGCTGGTAAAGGACGAGCGGTTCATCGACCGTTTCGATCAGGTGTTCGCGCATTATTTCAAAGGTGTGCAGGCGGCCTCGGGTGCGACCGAGATCGTCGATGTCGCCGAAATCCCGACCGAATGGCTGATGAGGCTCGCTGAAAAGCATTTGAGCGAGGAGGAGAAGCGGCTGGTCGAAAGCCTTGGCGGCTTCGAGAAGCTGATGGAGACGCTGAAGCAGCGGCTTGCCGAGCAGAAAGCCCGTCATCAGGGCGGCAATAAATGGATCGGCACCGGTGGCACCTCGCCCTTCGGTGCTTATGGCTATAATCCCGAAGGTGTCCGTATCGGCCAGCCGGAATCGCGTCACCGGCGGGCAGTGAAAGTCTGGGACGAGCGCAATTTCAAAAATCTCGACGATTCCGTCGAGCTCGGCACGCGCAACATCAAGGTGGCGTTGAAACGGCTGCGGCGCTGGGTGCGCGATGGTGCCGACGAGGAACTCGACCTCGATAACACCATCCGCGCAACGGCCGAGCATGGTTGGCTGGATGTGCAGACGCGGCCCGAGCGCCGCAATCGGGTGAAGCTTTTGATGTTCTTTGACATCGGCGGCTCGATGGACGATCACCTGAAGATCGCCGAGGAGCTGTTTTCAGCTGCGAAATCCGAATTCCGCCAGCTCGAATATTTCTACTTCCACAATTGCCTGTACGAGGGCGTCTGGAAAGACAATCTCAGGCGCAAGTCGTCGATGCTCCCGACGGAAGAGGTCATCCGCACCTATGGTCCCGATTATAAGGTGATCTTTGCCGGCGATGCATCTATGAGCCCCTATGAGATCAGCATGGCTGGCGGATCGGTCGAGCATTGGAACAAGGAGCCGGGTGCGGTCTGGCTCAATCGGATTACCGGCCATTTCCGCAAATGGGTATGGTTGAACCCGGTCGCAGAGGCCTATTGGGGCCATACGCATTCGATCGGCATGATCCGCAGCCTGTTCGGCGGCAAAATGTATCCGCTGACACTCGGCGGACTGGAGGCCGCGGCAAAAGAATTGTCGCGATAACGGGATCGAGCCTATATAGGTCGTGCCGAAAAGGAGCATGCCATCATGACCGAAGCCGCCAAGACCAGCATAGACCAGTCGCAAGTTGATCTTTTCTCGGCCATGGCAGCGGAGTGGTGGAGCCCGACGGGCAAATTCAAGCCGCTACACAAGTTTAATCCGGTGCGGCTTGCCTATATCCGCGACAAGGTGTCGGAAAAATTCGGCCGCGATCCGAAATCGCATCGGCCGCTCGAAGGGCTGCGCGTGCTCGACATCGGTTGCGGCGGTGGCCTGCTCTCCGAGCCGATTGCTCGCATGGGCGCCAATGTGCTGGGGGCAGACGCATCGGAAAAGAACATTGCCATTGCTCGTATTCATTCGGAGCAGAGCGGCGTGGCGGTCGACTATCGCGCCGTCACAGCCGAGGCGCTGGCTGCCGATGACGAAAAGTTCGATATCGTGCTCAACATGGAAGTGGTCGAGCATGTCGCCGACGTGCCCTTCTTCATCGAGACCTGCGCCACCATGGTCAAGCCCGGCGGCCTGATGTTTGTCGCGACTATCAACCGGACCTTCAAGGCGGCCGCACTTGCCATTGTTGCGGCGGAAAACATCCTGCGCTGGCTGCCGCGCGGCACGCATCAATATGAAAAACTGGTGCGGCCGGAAGAGATTGAAAAGCCGCTCAATGCGGCGGGGATGACTGTGATCGATAGGACGGGTGTGTTCTTCAGTCCATTTTCCAATCAGTGGAATCTGTCGAAGGACATGGATGTGAATTACATGTTGCTGGCGGAGCGGCTCTGAGGCTTGACCTATTTTGCAGCCTCGATGATCTGCTTTAGGTCATTAAGCAGCACATCTCGGTTGAAGCCTCGATACGGGAAAAAACCGTCTCGTCGCTTTTCCTTTGGATCACCGCTTGATTTCCAGCTTAATACCTTAGCGAGCTTGCCCTCTCTGACTGAGAAGATGAAGGGGATGGCGTTGTCATAATATGTATCAGCGTCCAAAGCTGACAGGACGTCCCAACCGTTCGGTGAATACTGGGCGTCAATATGAGCAACAACAATGTTTTGTGCCGCGAGCTTATTGAGTTCGTCCGACTGTTTCTTATCATCTGGACCAAGAGCTTCGACCATTAGCGGCGGAAAGCCCTCGACGTCATAGTTGAACATTCCATATTGGCCCTTCAGATGGGCATCAAACGCGTGGCACCAAATACACCATTCCGCGCCGTAGGAGATGACGAGCACCTTATGCTCTTTCTCCGCAGCCGCAGTTGCCTGCCTCAGGACTTCGAACTGGTCGCCACATTCGTCATATAGTTTCGCGTTGCCATTACGACAGTCTTCGCGGAGGACTTTCGGATATGTTTCAACCGGCTCAAAGGCATAAGCAGGCTGTGATCCCCTGAACAAAACCAGCGCCAGAACGGCAAATAGAACGCGAAACATCAGCCACCAGTACGGGTCAGGTATCAACAGATAGTCACGGCACCTTAGATTTTTGGTTGCAGAATGCAATAAGCTGCCAGCGCTGAAATCAACAACCAAGGGCCGCTTTCAAGATAAGCAAGCTTGGCGACACAGACTATTTTGCCGCCTTCACCGGATCCATCAAGGAAACTGAGCCAGGCATTTTCATCTTCGGCGGCAAGCGGCTTGATTGGACAAAATTTTGGGATTCCCCAGGCCGGACTCTGAGATTTTTGGAACAGCTATCATAAAAAACGCCGCCCTTTCGAGCGGCGTTGTATCTGCCGGAGATGTCGCAGCCTCAAGCCGTCTGATAAGCCCCATGGCAATGCTTGAACTTCTTGCCCGAACCGCAGGGGCAGGGCTCGTTGCGGCCGACTTCACCCCAGGTGGCAGGGTTGTTCGGGTCGCGGTTCACCTCGTCGGCTGAAAAGCCCTGAGTACTACGGCCGCCAGCGGATTCGTTGAAGTCGTCCTCGCCAGTCGTGGCGTCGATGTGGTGGCCCCGCATGAACGGCAGTTCCTCGCCTTCCATGTCTGGGGCGTTCTGCACCAGTTCGACACGCATCAGCTGTCCGGTCACGGTATTGCGCAGGTTGGCGAGCAGGGCCTGGAAGAGTTCGAAGGCTTCCTGCTTGTATTCCTGCAGCGGGTCGCGCTGTGCGTAGCCGC